>JBEIHC010000109.1:0-9107 GCA_040381555.1 Bacteroidia bacterium | reverse complement strand
GGAGGATAACACACCCACTAAAACTAACAACTATCCACTAACCACTATCCACTAACCACTAACCACTAACCACTAACCACTAACCACTAACCACTAACCACTAACCACCAACCACTAACCACTAACCACTAACCACTAACCACTATCCCCTTAAGGTTTTACTTTTGTGTAAGCGGCTTGCTGATCAAAGTCAGTCTCCCATTGTTGAATAAACTGAACGGCATCTCGAGAGGCTTCGGAAGAGCCAGGCATAAAGAAACGAATAGAGCCTTGCCCCCTGCGGATGAAATCGGTTTTAAATGTATTATAATGCTGAGAGTTTAAAGCTTTCAGACCCATGAGGGCATATACCTTTCCGGCTGGGGAGCCATAGCGATATATTTTCACTAGCTCAAAAGGAGCGTCATTCATAGTGAATACAAACTGAAGTGCAGTCAACTCGGTTGGAAGGGTTCCTGAAGCTGGCATTCCAAAAACTTTATCTGTATTAATGAGTGTTTGCACATTGGGATGCTGAGCAGATGGTCCGGATTGCTGAGCAAATAAAAAACTGATACTAGAGAGCAAAAGAAGGGTAAAGAAGAAAAATCTGTTCATGGTAATGATTCTGTTATACAAATATAGGAATTTGTTCAGTTCAAACAACTTAGCCCGTTATGGAGAGATAATTATTTTTTGCTGATTTTGACAAAAACTGGAAAATGGTCTGAAAAACCACCCAAATAATTTTTACCTGCAAAAGTACGATAGGGTTCCCCAATATATTTGACATGAGTGGACTGCATCCATTTAGGTCGATAAACCTCTGCACTCCCCTCCTCTATTCTAAAATACTTTTTTGCTTTGAGGGGGCATCGAATCAGAATTTGATCCAAAACATTCCATTCTTGCTTATAAGCGTGTGTACCATCCCCTTTTTCCTGAATAGCCGCCATTGGGTTATAGTAGATGTGAGCCTGACATGCGGAATCCTGATTGCCTGATGCATCCAATCCTTCCCGAACACTCAGGTCAGAGGGTTCATCGTTTAAATCGCCCATTAACATCCAGGATGCAGAAGGATAAAGTAGAGCCAAGGAATCCGTTATTTCCCTTAATCGGTTGCCGATGTATTGCCGGTATTTTTCAGCTCTTTCAGCTCCGCGACGAGAAGGCCAATGACAAATAAAAAATCCAATAGTATCTTTTGAAGAGACTGTCCCCAGAACCCATAGCACATCCCGAGTGCGTACAATTTGTGTGTCGGGCATATACAATCGAAATGCTTGATGTTTCAATATCGTAAATACAGCCGAATTATACAGAAATCCAACATCTATTCCCCTGGGGTCTCCAGACTCTTCATGGACAATTGAGAATCCATTATCTTTCAGAATGGGGGTTTGAATTAAATCCTGCAACACCCTTTTATTTTCGGTTTCGCACACACCCAAAAAGTCTGGTCCTTTATCCGAACCCAATGTATCTATCACTCTGGAAAGTTGATTGATTTTTTTCTGATATCTTTCAGAACTCCAACCCTCAGCAGGCAAAAACTCAACATCATCAGTATCTGGTGAATCAATTGTATCAAAGAGATTTTCCAGATTATAGAATGCCACAGTCAGTGTTTTATTTTGAGCACCTAGAGAGTGCATCCAACATATCAACACTAGTAAGATTATTTTTTTCATATTCTGGAAAATGAATGAACAGGATAAAGGACTAAAACAATGATGGATTATAAAAGGCTATACTATACACCCATTTCTTTAAGCAAGAAGTCTGCTCCACTGACATGTTGGGTGACCCATAATACAAAACGAATATCCACTCCAATAGACCTACTGTATTTTTCATTCCAAGCATAATCGTTTATGGTGGCATGATAGGCTCTATCGAAATTAACACCAATGAGTTTGCCATCAGCATCCATCACGGGGCTACCGGAATTACCCCCACTTGTATCTGTATTGTAGAGTATTGCTAAAGGAACATCATTTTTGTTAGACGCTTTATACTTACCAAAAATCTTACTCTCATACAAAGCTTTGACTTTGGGGTGAATGGAATAATCCCCTCCAGAGGCAGATTTTTCTACCATACCAGAAAGCCAAGTCTGGGCCTTATAATGAACAGCATCCTGCACGGAATAGCCGCGAATATAACCATAAGTTAGTCTTAAAGTTGCGTTGGCATCAGGGATAAATTGTGTTTGGGATTGTTTCATTTTCACCTCTACATAAGCGGCCATCAACTGGCTTAACTTCCCTGCACGAGTTTGAGCTGCGGGGCGCATCTGATCGGCTTGAGCTTTTAAGGCAAAGACGAAATTCAGCATAGGATCTTTCAATCTTTTAAGAGAATCTACTGAAAGTCCCACAATCTCATAGCAAACAGTCGGGCGAATCAGGATAGATTTTTCTCTCCATTTGATTAGTTTTTCGGAAATATCTTTTTCTGTTTTACATGATTTAAACAATTCCTCTATCGCATTTACTTTTAGATTCACCGGTAATTTACGGGCATCTACTACCATTCTTGTGAGTAATTGGATATCTACGCTAGCATCCATTTCAGTCAAGTAGGATTTCAATTTCAGAACGAATTGCTTTTTAATTTTCTCTTTGTCATCAGCTGGAACTTGGGGGAATTTCTCCCCTGCATCAATCATTAAAGAAGCCGCAGATAAAATCTCCGCACTATTATAAATCTGACTCATCCATAAATTCAAGGGAGCCATTTTATCCATTTCATCAAATACCTGATCTATTTCAGGCATCAAATTACCATAAGTAGAAGTTAGCTCTGCATTTTGAGAGATGAAGAGTTTCAAATTAGCATCCTCTTCCATTTTCTGTTTCGTTAATCCAATTTCATTAAGACCTTGAATCTTGCCACGGTAATTTTTGGAAACATTTGCCAAAGATTTTATGCGATCAGCCACTCGGATTTCCAATGTTTTATCTTGAGCCCCTAGGTCTTTCATGGTTTGAATCTGAAACTCATACAAATCAGCGATATAGGGCAATTGATATTTTTCTTGATATTGGATAAAGCGAGCAGGTTGATTGCGGAAGGTACGACCAGGATAACCCAGAATGAATATAAAATCGCCTTCTTGAGCACCTTGAGGATTCACCTGTAAATGTTTTTTGGGTTTAAAGGGAACATTATCAGGATGGAAAGAAGCTGGCTTTCCCTCAGGAGAAACATAGGCTCTCAAAAACGAGAAGTCGGCGGTATGTCGCGGCCACACCCAATTATCGGCTTCCCCTCCAAATTCGCCAATGTTACGGGGCGGAACATAAACCAGACGCACATCTTTAATTATTTGATACCGAAAAAGCACATAAGTTCTACCGGCAAACATTTCGGAAATTTCACACGACAAACCTGGATGTTGTTCATTTTCAACTTTCTCGATTTCACGGATTTTTTGAGCAACTAATTGTACCCTTCTTGCCGGATCCGACTCATTTTGTATAGCAGAAAGAATTTGATCGGAAACATCGGCATAACTTTGAGTTATCTTGCAGGTGATTCCCTTGGCTTCGATTTCATCCTCCTTACGCTGTGCCAGAAAGCCTTCTTCGATATAATCATTTTCCACACTAGAAGCAGCCTGAACCGAGCCAAATGCACAGTGATGATTGGTGATGATAAGTCCTTCAGAAGAAACGAAAGAACCCGTACAGCCCCCGACTCTAACAAGCGCATCAGCTATACTTACTCCACCGGGATTGAATAACTCCTCAGCACTTAACCGCATACCAGCCTTTTTAAGGTCTAATCGACTGAGCTCAGACATAGGATACATGCCTTCATCCGGACGAAAGCGGTAAAAACCCACAAATAGAAGTCCGCTCAACACAAAAAACAGGAGCATTCGAATATTAAAAATCGCTTTCATTGTACAATGCGTAATTTTAACAACAAATATATAGTTTCTTATTTGGAAATGCTGAAAGTTTACCCTCTAAGTTGTGAATTGCGATGAATACGCCTATTGAATTGATTCTTAATACAATACAAAAAATCACTCGAAAACACCCGGGTAAAGGGATTGTCTTTATGTTGGTAAGCTGGAGCATTTTCTTACCCTATTATTCAGTAGTTGGTCAGAATTCTAAAACTTATACCTCGGTAGAAGAAGCCTTGAAAAAGCCCTTACAAGTAGAAATTCTGGACCTCACAGATCAAAATCTAACTTCCCTACCGCCTCAGATTGGGCTGCTCCAAAATTTGAAGGAGTTGTTGGCAGGAGGCAATCATTTGCAGACCCTTCCAGATGAATTTTGTCGATTAAAGAAACTCCGCATACTCTATTTACCCAATAACAAAATAAGTAAGCTACCCGAGTTGATTGGAAATCTTCAAAGCTTAAGAGAAATTAATCTGTTGAACAACGAATTGGAAACGCTCCCCATATCATTTGGAAAATTAGATTCGCTTATTTCCCTCGAATTATTTGGGAACAATTTATTAGCCTTTCCCAAAGAACTCTGCTCCTGCGTACAATTGAATGAATTAGGCCTTTACTTTAATGCCCTCTCAGATATTCCCAATTGTATTGGGGAATTACAATCATTGGAAAAATTATCCCTTAATGGTAACCGTATTTATAGATTACCCAATGGAATATGTAGCTTAACCCAATTAAAGGAATTATATTTGGCTAGAAATGAACTCACGATTTTACCAGAGTGCTTTTCTGAATTAATTAATTTGGAAAAATTAGAATTGGACCATAATAAATTAACTCGTTTACCGCAGGAATTTGGAAACCTCAATAAAATCGAAATTTTACAATTGGAGCATAATTACATTTCCCATTTTCCGAATTCACTGTCTAGAATGTATCAGTTAAAAAGAGCCTATTTGCAGCATAACATGTTAACAGAAATTCCGGCTGATTTTATTGAACTACCACAGCTGCAAGATTTAATTTTATCTGATAATGGAATCAAGAAATTGCCAGACAGCTTTACTCCTGGAAGAAATTTAAAGAATATTAATCTGGCTTTTAATCCAATTGTGGAGAGTGAAAGAATTCGAATTCGAAAACTAGCCACTGGAGCCAAAGTAGAGTTTCATAATAAATAATTTTACTACTGAAAAAATAAAAATAATTAGAATTCGAGGACACCTAACCTTTTCATCAGGGTAATGCTAGCTACTATGTTACGGGTTAATCCATCAGGCCTTTCCTCTCGTGCAAAAATAGGGGCTGCCAATAAGGGTTCAAGTACCCAATTCTTTTTTAAAGGAATGGAGGCATTTAAAACAAGATTGAATGTTGGCCCATCGGAATCAGGAAATTCAATGCCTACATTTTGTGCATTTTGGTATTCATCCGGACTTAATCTCCAGACCATTAACATTCCTGGAATTAAAGTCCATTTTGAGAAAGGGAATAAATAATCTACCCGAAACATCCAATCATTGCCTCTCCTAAGATTTCGAGATGCGAAATAAACATCCTTTAAAGGCAATCCTGTAGGGGGTAAATAACGATTTTCATTTTGATGATGTAAAACGCGCTGATAACCTGTACGAAGTCTGAGTGCTTTATAGTGAATTTCCATTGCCAGCAAAGCATCCAAAGTACCTAAACTGGTCTGATAAGGCATAGGGAGTGAGTCCTGAGCGGCTCGGTTTATTGGAAATCTTATTCCACCTGAAATTGAAAGAGATAGGTTTGGACTCAAAGATATTCGTTGTGATACAACCAGAATTGGATCTCCAGGACCCTGATTAAATCCGAGTTTGCCTGAAATAACCTGATAGGGCATTCGAATGGAAACTTGGGTATTTTTAAATAAGCCAATTATAAATTCGGGTTGGAAGGTAAATTGATGCGTAAACTTTTCTCCCAAAGCATATCCGGTAGAGAACCTGAAATAAGAGGGAGCAATAACAGAATCACCTGCAGATGTTTCGGAGGCATACCCTTGGGAGGAACAAATTCCGGCATCACTGCATCCTTGAGCCAATAGAGCATTTGTAGAATTAAAAATAGAAAGTATCAAAAGGAACAAAATTGCCCAGATGAATTTAATATTAGAATTTCTTAAAGAAATCATTTTGAGAGAAATTAACTGGTAATTAAAATATTTTATTGCACAAAATAAAAAGGAAAGTTCTATTCGAGGTTGAGCTTTATTTTGAGGAATAAACCCGAACTAATTGAGACCTTAATTTTTCACCCCGATCATCCTGAAAAGTTAACCCATACCAACCGGGTGGCAAAACGGATAAATCCAACCAATCTGGATTAGACTCCAAGAATTGCTCTTGAATAAGACTACCATTTATACTAAGGACCTTGACAAGAATTGGGGGAAGAAAATTGGAATGAAAATTCACTCGATACCTATTTTCATTGGGTTCCCAATGCAAGAGCACCTCTTTCTCTGGTGCATAGGCTAGGTATGTCTGAAGCGTATCTGAGTATCCCAATTCTGCCATATTTAGGACATAAAACATATTTTGGTTAAGATTTGGAGATTCATCGAGGTATTCATAACTGACAGTATCAACGAAACTCCCACAAATGCCTCCGATAAATCCAATTTGCTTATACCCATCAACTCTGTTATGAGATCTAAGAATTTGAATGCCATTGCAGATGCGTCCCGTTGCCAGTGTCCACGATAAGAGCATTTGTTTATTTTGTCCTTGAGTAGTAAAACGGGTTAACGCATTTTGAGCATGTGTCATGCCAGAATACCAAAAAATCAGATTGACAACGAATAAAACCCATTTTGCCCTCATAAGTTTAATTCGCGAAAATGTAAAAAAATGAAAGGGATAAGAATTTCAAAACAGTTGAGTGGGAGAGAAATATATTGGAAAATGTAAATAATTGAAGGCGCACCATATAAAATAACAATAATAAGGGACTCTCAGGTTATAATTTAGAGTAGTGAATAGTTAAAATAGGATATTAAAACTAACGAAAATAGTGCGGGGAAAATTCACTAGGCAAATTTATTACCCTTTGCTTAGGGTAAGCAAAGCTTGGTGCAAGCGAAGCTTGGTGCAAGCGTAGCTTGGTGCAAGCCGAGTTTAGGGTAAACGAAGCTTGCTGCAAGCTGAGCTTAGGGTAAGCATAGCTTGGTGCAAGCCGAGTTTAGGGTAAACGAAGCTTGGTGCAAGCTGAGTTTAGGGTAAGCAAAGCTTGGTGCAAGCGATTCCTAAAAAATACCCTCCTCCCCTAATCCAAACAATGCCAGATCATATTTTATGGGATCTTCCGGGCAAAAATTTCTTAGTGCCTGAGTTAACTCCTCTACTGATTTGCGATCATCCTGCTTTCTATGAATCAAACCCATAGTTCGACCTACCCTACCTGTATGCACATCCAAAGGGCAATTCAAATCTGCAGGAATTAATTGAGTCCAAATACCAGCATCGACCGCATCCTTTCGCACCATCCATCTCAAAAATAGATGCAATCTTTTCGAAGCTGACCCAGCTTCTGGATTTGAAATATGTTTGCCTGATCGGAGAGAAAAACCTGGATGTTGGATCATCAGATTTCGAAAATTTTGAATGCCTGCCCAAGACCTATATCCCGGAATTGAATTCAATTCAGGAGTTAAATCAGCCTTAGATCCTGAGAAGACAGCTTCCAGCCCTCCCTGTTTTAAGTAGACTAAATGCAATCCTTTTACCAAACTCATTAAATCTTGTTCGATAAAAGTACGATGCTTAAATCCTTTGAGGGCATTCAGTTTTTTGGTTCCGGGCGCTCGAATGAATTCTGCTGGAGCATTGTCCATTCTATCTAGAAGCTCCGATGTTTTTTGTAAGATAATACTTCGCTTACCCCAAGCCAAAAGTGCTGCAAACAAGCCGGCAATTTCCTGATCTTCTTTTTGAGAATATGCATACACAAATTTCAAGGGGTCTTGTTCAATAAAATCCTTCTTAGCATAGTTTAAATAAGCAGTATCTAAGATATCCTTTATTTCTGCCAGGCTAATTCTCTTTTTGCTCATCTAAAAACCATTGTTCTTTTTTGTTACCATGAATTTGAATGGCTTTAAGGGAGAAATATATTCCTGTTACCAATGAAATAATAGCTCCCAAGATTGTTCCCGTCATTTCCTGGGTAAAAAGAAAAAAGTCGTAAGCTCCATGAAAAAGGGTTGCGAAGAAAAGTGCTGCAAACTGATAGATTCCAGAATGATTGGGTTGGAATCTTGCAAAGCCAACAAAATACCCAATCAAAATACCGAAACTCGCATGTGCGGGAACTGCTGTAAATGCACGAAGTGTAGCTGTTGCCATTCCAGCGCCACTTGTATTTGCCTGCCAGATGTAGGCAATATTTTCGGCCGTAGCAAAACCCATTGCAACCATAACAGAATAAGTTATACCATCGAAAGGCTCATCAAAATAGGCACTCTTCCAAACCACTCTCTTCAAGGCATAAAACTTAGTGTACTCTTCTATCAAACCTACTCCAATAAAGGCATGGATGGCAATTTGAAGAAAACTTCCAGAGGCTAAATCAGGAAATATTTTACCGAAAGCAATCTCCAAGACTATAGCTGGAATAATAGCTACAATACCTGCCAGAAAACACAAGAGCAACAAATGCAAGGGTTCTCGGTTAAGCCTATCTTTCCAGAATATATAGAGCATGATAGCCAGACCGGGAGCAAAGCCCAAAGCCAGTATCCATACCCAAGAGAGCGTCATTAAGCAATGGCTTGGAAGGCCTTTTGTAGATCTTCGATTAAATCTTCTGCATCTTCAATGCCTACAGACAAACGAATCAAAGAATCCTTCAACCCTGCTTTTTCTCTTTCTGATTTGGGAATAGATGCATGCGTCATGGATGCAGGATGACCAATTAACGATTCTACTCCACCCAAACTTTCTGCCAATGAGAACAAATGGGTATTACTCAAAAACTTGAGTGCATCTTCCAATTTATCTCCTTTCAGGGTAAAAGAAATCATTCCCCCGAAATCTCTCATTTGTCGAGCAGCTATTGCATGTCCGGGATGTTCTTCCAATCCAGGATATAATACTTTTTCCACCTGAGGATGAGCCTTCAACCATTGGGCAATTTGCCTACCATTTTCACAATGTTGACGCATCCGGATATGGAG
>JBEIHC010000108.1:0-9123 GCA_040381555.1 Bacteroidia bacterium | reverse complement strand
TCTGGGAATAACTGCATTTATCTACCCAAGAATCCCTTCAGAACTTGCCCCTTTAGAAGATAGAAGTTGGATGCGCTTGATCGTTACGGCTCCTGAAGGCGCTTCTTTTGAATATACCGATGCCATCATTTATGATATCATTGATTTTGTTACAGATTCTATTCCTGAGAAAAGAGCTTTGCTCACCGTTACAGCACCCGGATTCACAGGATCTGGAGCCGTTAATACTGGCTTTGTTCGAATTGCCCTCACCCCACCCGAAACCCGAAAAAGGTCTCAACAGCAACTGGCAGGTTATGTCATGAAAAATATTGCCAGATTTCCAGAAGCCAGAATCGTCGCCATTCAACAACAAACCATTTCTACCGGTGGATTTGGAGGCCTTCCCGTACAATTTGTTATTCAGGCCCCCGACTTCGATAGATTAAAAGATAAATTACCCCGCTTCCTAGAAAAGGCTCGTAAGAATCCAATTTTCCAAGGGGTTGATGTGAACCTGAAATTTAATAAACCAGAAATATTACTCACCATTGATAGGGAACGGGCAAAGGCGCTAGGGGTGTCTGTACTGGAGGTTGCTCAGACTTTACAACTCGCATTCTCTGGGCAAAGATTCGCCTATTTTACCAAAGAAGGAAAACAATACCAGGTAATCGGACAGTTTGATCGAGCCAATCGAGACGAACCCGTAGATATTTCTTCCATCTATGTGAGGAGTGAATCGGGTGAATCGGTGCGATTAGACAACATCGTCACGATGAAGGAAGAAAGTAGCCCCCCACAACTCTATCACTACAATCGATATCAATCTGCCACTGTTTCCGCAGGACTCGCACAAGGTAAAACGATTGGAGAAGGAATTGAAGTCATGCAAGAAATTGCCAAAGAAGTATTAGATGAATCCTTCTCAACCGAATTATCCGGAGCTTCCAGAGATTATGCCGAAAGTTCTTCCAACACCTCCTTTGCTTTTATTCTCGCATTGGTGTTAGTGTATTTAATTCTGGCAGCACAATTTGAAAGTTTCCGTGACCCTATCACCATTATGATTACCGTTCCTTTGGCCATAGCAGGTGCACTACTTTCTTTGTGGCTATTTAATCAGACGCTTAATATATTCAGTCAGATTGGTACCATTATGTTAATCGGATTAGTAACTAAAAATGGCATCCTGATTGTTGAGTTTGCCAATCAGCTGAGAGAATCTGGCCTCTCTATTTCACAGGCTGTTTTGCAAGCTTCGGTCAGTCGTTTGCGGCCTATTCTCATGACAAGCCTGGCAACAGCTTTAGGAGCTTTGCCTATTGCTATGGCTTTAGGAGCAGGGGCAGAAAGCCGAGTCGGAATGGGCATCGTGGTCGTAGGAGGAATTATGTTTTCCCTGATACTAACCTTATTTATTATTCCGGCTGTGTATTTATATTTAACTGGAAAAAAATCGCTTCCTACACATGAGTAAGTTTCTGACAGCCCTCTTTTTTATCAGCATCGGATGCTTATCTGCTCAGCCTTACCTGGCTTTGAAAGAGGTGGTTTCCAATACGCTCAAATCCAATCATGACATTATCATTGCGCAGCAACAACTGGCTATTGCGATGAATCAGGAAGGGTTAGGGGCTGCCGGATTTTTACCCACTCTAGAATTACAAGGCGGAACCAATCAATCACTCAATGATACCAAACAACGCTTTGTATCTGGACAGGAGCTCAATCGAAATGGAGCCAAATCGAATTCCTTAAATGGGGCACTGGCACTCAATTGGACATTATTCGATGGGGGCAGAATGTTTACCACTCATCAGAAACTCAAAGAATCGTCAGAACAAAATCGCCTAGCTCTGCACCGAAACATTGAGGAAACTTTAGCCCAAGTCATGCAGACTTATTATGCCTGGGTGTTGCAATTTCAACTGATCAAAGCTCAGGAAAATGCAATCCTCGTGAGTGAGGAAAGAATTCGAATTGCCAATCAAAAACTTGAAACGGGTGCCGGAAATAAATTGGAAGTACTACAGGCGCAACTAGACCGAAACGCTCAGGTATCAGGCCTGGATCAATTGCAACAGGAAAAATTGCGCTTACAAATCGAACTCAATAGACTACAAGGGATTTCTATAGACCAATCATTTTTCCCAGCAGATACGCTCCCGCTTAGGTATGTTAATTCTTTTGATTCACTTCGAACCGTTTCAGCTTACAAAAATCGAAATCTGAAATTACTTCAACAAAACATAACCCTGCGGAAATTAGAACAGGATGAAGCCAAATCTTCCCGGCTACCAGTGATAGGTCTAACAGTAACCTATGGCTTAAATCGGGTAGAGAACGAAGCAGGTTTTTTACTCTTTAATAATACCAGAAGTTTGTATGGGGGCCTAACAGCGAGTTGGGTTCTGTACGATGGAGGTAGCGTCAAGCGACAATTACAAAATACCACTTGGATGTTGCGGCAGTCAGAAACACAACTTGAGCAAATGAAAGCACAGACAGAAGCTCAGCTGAAGGTTTCCTGGGAACAGCTTAAACAAATGCGTCGTCAGGTACAACGAGAAACTGAGAATGTACAACTTGCCCGTCAGGCATTGGAAATTGCATTGGAAAGATTTCGACTTGGCTCCAGTACCTCATTAGAATTAATGACCGTTCAGCAAAGTTCCGCAGAAGCAGAAGCCCGGCTAGCATCTTCCGGATATTCTTTAAATCAGGCAATCGTTAACCTAATGCTTTTAGATGGGAGCTTGTTGATGGGAGAATAAGGGTGCCAAAACTAAAGTTTGCGGCACACCTAATTCGGGTTTTCTAAGAAAGCATTAAATGTTTGAAATACAGGTAAAAAACAGATATATCAAATACAAATAGCTTAATATGTCGAAAATCCTTGCTCATAATAACGCTTGGTGATAGCACTGCTTGGTGACGACAAAATAAATTGTCCAGTTACTTTCTGAGGAAGCCCTAATTCAACATCATTTTCACCAAATTACATGTTTTTGGGTGATTATATTCACCAAATTACCTGCTTTTTGGTGAACAAGCCCCTACTCGAGCGGATTCATCCCTGTAATCTCGGGGAAATAAATCAACCCAAAACCAATTCCCAATCAAACAATCTATAGAAATTCTATCCCAAAACCGGTTCAACCCAACGACCATCTTCTCTGATTAACTCAATCAATTTATCGACCGCCAATTCAGTCTTTATTGCCTTCTCTACCATGTTCTGACCCCGATACAAAGAAATAATTCCCGGCCCAGATCCTACATATCCATAATCCGCATCCGCCATTTCTCCGGGTCCATTCACAATACAACCCATTATCCCAATCTTAACCCCTTTCAAATGCTCGGTACGACTCCGTATCATGGCTGTCGTTTCCATCAAATCAAATAAGGTTCGCCCACAAGAAGGACAAGAAATATATTCCGTACGAGTCATGCGCAAACGCGAAGCCTGCAATATCCCAAAGGAAACTCGATTATTGAGAGAACTTCCAGGAGCTAAGCAAATTCCATCTGCCAAGCCGTCTATAAATAAGGCCCCGGTCATGCAGGAAGAATAAATCTGCCGCCTAGCCTCTTCAGTTAAATTCTTCCCCTCAGGTGGTTCTACAGAAAGATGCAACAACACTGGATCTTGAATTCCCGCCTTATTCATTTCCGATATCCAATGCCTCCAAGAATATAAAGGATGCTGATTTCCGGAATGTACTATCCTTACTCCCCTGGCTTTCGTTTGCATCCAACGGTCAAAATTATCCGGGCGAATTTCTAAAAACACAATGCCGTCCCGATGACTTATTTCCGATTGAGACCATTCCTCCGGCTCTCTGAAAATCGGAGAAAATAATTCTGGATTTTTTAACAGTTTCCATATCGGGTAAGGATATATCCCCTTTAACCCATTGGGAAGCATAAAAGGAATCGGGCTGTCGGCTTGTAGAATCCAATCTGCCCCTTGATCATCCATGGTCCATTTATCGGGAATAGGATTATAACTATGACCATATTCCTTCAATTCAGATTCTTTTAAAACAATCTTTTCAGGTGCCGCAAGCACTCTGGGCAATTGAGCAGCTCCTATGTTTCCATAGGCGGTCGTTTCCCGACGATGAAATTCAAAAGGATTAAAAAATGGAACTCGAATATCGGGAATGGAATCCGAAGAAGATACTTTCGTGCAGGTATCTACAATATACCGAGCAACGGGTGCTTCATACTCAGGCGCCTCTGTCAAAGATACTCGTACTGTATCTCCAATGCCATCCATCAGTAAGGTTCCTATACCTATAGCCGATTTGATTCTTCCGTCTTCCCCTTCTCCAGCCTCTGTAACCCCTAGGTGTAAAGGATATACCCTCCCCTGCTCCAACATGCGCTGCATCAACATCCGATAGGCTTGCACCATTACCTGAGTATTCGAAGACTTCATGGAAATCACCAACTGATGAAAACCATGATCTTCACAAATCCGAATAAACTCAAAGGCAGATTCAACCATCCCATGTGGCGTATCTCCGTATCTGCTCAAAATCCTGTCTGAAAGGGAACCATGATTCGTCCCAATTCGCATGGCAGTCCCATGCTCCTTACATATTTTTACTAAAGGGGAAAAGCGCTTGTAAATTCTCTCTATTTCTGCTTGATAAGAATCATCTGTATAGTCAACTATTTCAAATTTTTTCTTGTCTGCATAATTTCCTGGGTTAACCCGTACTTTCTCTACTATCCGGGCAGCGAGTTCGGCAGCATTCGGAGTAAAATGTATGTCCGCAATCAAAGGAACTTTAATCCCTCTTTTATGTAAGCCTTCTCTAATGTTGCGTAAATTCTCCGCTTCTTTTAAGCTGGGTGCAGTGATGCGCACATACTCACAACCAGACTCCACCATTCGGATGGTTTCAGCAATTGTCGCCTCTGTGTCCATCGTATCCGTCGTGGTCATGGATTGAATCCGAATCGGATTATCTCCTCCAACGGGCACATCCCCAATCTTGACTTCTATAGAGGGTATTCTTTTATAGTGGGTAAGACTGTGACAATAAGGTGTGTATTCTTTCATAATCAGTTCAGTACAATTAATAAAGATAAATCAGTTCCCTATATCCCCAAGTAAGGGCCGAATAATTATTTCTTCCACCACTGCAGAGGATGACAAGGTACAGGAGGTATACACCAATTCTGCCAAATCTTTCGCAGAAATAAATCGATCTTCCGGAAGTCCGCTCCCTGCCCAAGAATCTGTATAGGTAGCTCCGGGCATCATGCTGATTACTTTTATCCCATAGGGTTTAAGTTCTTCCCTTAACTCTTTTGAAAAACCTAAGAGGGCAAATTTAGTAATGCAATAAGAACCTCCATTAGGGTAGCCTTGTAAGCTGGCAGTGCTGCACATATTGAGGATAATTCCAGATTGACGAAACATCATACCCGGAAGCAGAGCGCGTGTTAGGTGATAAGGAGCTGCCAGATTAACCGAGAGTAAAGTTTCAAACACTCCCGGTTTTTCTTCAAAAATCGCTCCCGGAAGAAAGGTTCCTGCGTTGTTAATCAATACATCAGGGGTAGAAAGAAGCGACCATTGCTGAGCTAATTCAGAAATTGCAGCTGAATCTTTTAGGTCTGCAGCAAATAACTCAGCCTCGGGAAACTCCGATTTCAATCCTTCTAAGCTCAATTCGGAAGAGGCATGTAATCTCAAAGAAAAACCATTTTGATGAAACTTTCGGGCAATTGCTAAGCCAATTCCCCGGGAAGCCCCAGTAATACATACAAGTCGGGAAGGATTCATACCCTAAAATTAAGCAAAATCAGGCCATAGGCTGCAGCACCCTATAGAATTTATTCTATTTTTGTACTGTGATTAAAAGCATCTATCATTTCGGGCGATACCTGCTTCTTCTAAGCAGTTTCTTTAAGTCTCCTGAAAGATTTAGTGTCTATTGGAAATTAGTGCTCGAAGAAATGGTTTCGGTGGGAGTTGGCAGTATCGTGATTGTCATCATTACCTCTGTTTTCATTGGGGCAGTAACAACTGTTCAAACCGCTTATCAATTAGTTTCCGGTTTTATTCCCAGATCGGCAATTGGATCTGTTGTTGCCGCTTCTGCTTTGCTGGAATTAGCCCCAACCATTACCTCCCTTGTATTAGCAGGAAAAGTAGGATCTCACATAGCTTCTCAATTGGGTACTATGAGGGTTACAGAACAAATTGATGCCATAGAAGTAATGGGCATCAATTCTGTAGGCTACCTCATCATGCCCAAAGTTATTGGGAGTATTTTGGCTTTCCCCTTACTCATTAGTATAGCTGCATTTTTGATTATCCTTGGGGGGATAGTGGCCGGAGACTGGACAGGTCAGGTTACTATCGCCGATTTCACCTTTGGTGCCAGAGGAACTTTTGAGACATTCCAGGTAGTATTCATGTTTACCAAAGCCCTCACCTTTGGATTTCTAATCAGTTCCATTTCTGCCTATCAAGGTTTTTATGTGCGAGGAGGAGCCTTGGAAGTGGGACAAGCCAGTACGCGTGCAGTGGTATTCTCTTGCATTCTGGTTTTAATTGCCGATTATGTGTTAGCCCAATTATTACTCTGATTTACATGTCTATTGTAATAAAAAATATCGGCAAAAAATTTGGAGAGAATACCATCCTCGAGGATGTAAATTATGCCATGGAACCCGGTAAGGTGAATATGATTATCGGCATGAGTGGAAGTGGTAAAAGTGTCTTACTCAAATGTATGGTAGGTCTGCTTTCACCCGATGAAGGCGAAGTGCTCTTTGATGGGCAAAATTTTCATCAGGCAGATTTTCAAGGACAGCGGGATATTCGTAAAAATATAGGCATGCTATTTCAGGCATCCGCTTTATTTGATTCACTTACTGTTGAAGAAAATGTGGCGTTCCCCCTTAAAATGTTCACCACAAATCCCAAAAAAGAAATTGCTGAAAGAGTCCGCTTTTGTCTCGATCGGGTCAATCTGGTAAATGTGGGACACCTCCTACCTTCCGAAATTTCCGGAGGAATGAAAAAACGAGTGGGCATTGCACGCGCAATTGCCATGCAGCCCAAATATTTATTTTGTGACGAACCCAATTCCGGATTAGATCCACTTACAGCTTCTGTAATTGATCATTTAATCTATGAATTAACGCATGAATATCAAATGACTACTGTCGTTGTTTCCCATGACATGAACTCAGTTACCAATATCGGCGATAAAATCATGTTCCTCTCCAATAAAACCAAGGCCTGGGAAGGAGATAAAAACGCACTCATGCATTCCGACAATCCAGGTTTGAATGAATTTGTTTTTGTTTCAGATTTCATGAAACAGAAAATAAATTAATCCCCTATTTATACCTTATACTTAACCTTATGAAATTTCTTATTTCACTGCTTTTTATTTTATTGTTTCAAATTGAACTCTATTCCCAAAATGTATTCTGGGTGTATTTAAATGAAAAAGAAACTCCCCAAACACTTTCTATTCCTGTATCTTTTCAAACTATCCAGAATAGATTGGATCAACAATTGCCTCTTATTCAAAATTCAGATTTCCCCCCATCCGCCCATTGCCTAACTGAACTGAAAAATAAAAACATCCAAATCCGAGTTGTTTCAAAATGGCTAAACGCAGTTTCCGCTCAATTAACCCCAGATGATATAATTGAATTAACTAATTGTTCCTGTGTTAAAGAAATTATTCCCATGAATACCTATTCTGTTCTTTCAGGTAATTTTCAACAACAACAGGATATCGCCTTACAGCAAATGAAAGGAGAGATACTCAAAAATAAAAATATAGACGGAGAGGGACTTACGATTGGGGTAATTGATGCCGGATTTTGGGGTGCGGACACATTGACTTCTCTAAAAAATATATTCCAAAAAAACAGAATTCTCCATACCCGGGATTTTCTGAACACGAATCCGTCTAAAAATTTTTATGGTTCAGAAACTTTCCTCGATGATCATGGTACTTATGTGTTGAATTGCATTGCCGGGGAAACTTCTGAATATCAGTATGGCCTGAGTACTGAAAGTCAATTTATTCTTGCCCGAACAGATCATGGAATTAATGAATCCAGAAGGGAAGAAGATTTATGGATAGCTGCAATTGAATGGATGGATAGCCTAGGAGTAAAACTCGTCAATACTTCATTAGGATATACTACCGAATTTGACAATCCAGCAGAAGATTATAAAACCAATCAAATAACCGGAAATTACTCTGCCATTGCTAGAGCAGCTCAAATTGCTTCCACAGAGAAAGGTATTCTAATTGTTGTGAGTGCCGGAAATGAAGGAGCAGAAAAAAAATGGGAGATTCTTGCAACACCCGCAGATGCCAAAGGAGTATTAACCGTTGGGGCGAACACCTTACAAGCAATCAAACAGGACTACAGCAGTATTGGACCAGAGAAATTACCTTGGCTCAAACCTGAGGTAGTTGCCTATTCTGAAGATGGCACCTCATTTTCAGCTCCCCTCATTACAGGACTTGCGGCAAGCCTTTGGGCGGAATACCCTACCCTAACAAACGCTCAATTAAAAAATATCATTATACAGTCTGCACACCTTTATCCTTTTGGAAATAATTTCCTGGGATATGGTATTCCCCAAGCTGACCGGGCAATAGAGCTAATAGAAAATCAAGGAAATGTACCTAAAGAAATTACTCGAATTATCGCAAAAAAGAAAAAGGTAATCATACCAATTAAAAATCCGGATTTAAGCATTGCCCTATTTCACACCAAAGGAAATAATATTGTGGTCAAACAAGAAATAATAACCATTACCGGAAAAGAATTAATAATTACCAGACCTGGAATCTGTAGTCATTCAACCATTGCCTTTGGCACTCAAGAGACTGTTCAGATTCAATGGAAATAATAGGTACCCTCCCGTTTACCCTAAACCCCCGTTTACCCTAAACCGCCGTTTACCCTAAACCTCTGTTTACCCTAAACCCCCGTTTACCCTAAACTTCCGTTTACCCTAAACCCCCGTTTACCCTAAACTTCCGTTTACCCTAAACTTCCGTTTACCCTAAACTTCCGTTTACCCTAAACTTCCGTTTACCCTACACTTCCGTTTACCCTAAACTTCCGTTTACC
>JBEIHC010000107.1:0-9533 GCA_040381555.1 Bacteroidia bacterium | reverse complement strand
GTGAAACTCCGTTTGTACTCTGGTTTCTCTTTGGTAAAAAACAACTCACCGCAGGGTAACAGGAGTTTTCGCTGAGTTTCGCAGTTAACACCTCCGTGAAACTCCGTTTTACTCTGGTTTCTCTTTGGTAAAAAAACAACTCACCGCAGGGTAACAGGAGTTTTCGCTGAGTTTCGCAGTTAACACCTCCGTGAAACTCCGTTTGTACTCCGTTTACTCTGCGGTGAACCTTCGGATGAGCGAAGCGAATCCTCTAATCACTCACCACAATTCTCCCCGACTCCGCCTCTTTACTCTTATTCCCAGCCCGATCTACTACCCATACAAAGAAGGAAGTGTTCTCGTTGCCTACTCCTAATTTGCCTGCACTGCGGAGTACGACTTCTATATTGCCTTGAATTTTGATTTTACTATTTTCTGGAGCCAGTTGGGGAATCCGAAATCCAGTGGTAACTCCGGTATTGGCATCTCGGATAAATAAATTTTCAATGCCTTCTTTGTTTTCCCCCAAGTCCCCATCCCCATCATTATAACCGATGGTGAATACTAAAGAGTCTTGCCAAGCTCTTACCTGAGTGGAAGGTAGGCTAACAGAGGTAACATGAGGTGTATTCCCAAATGGAAAGGCTGGTTCATCGTCCTTCTTTTTACAGGAATTCAAGGATAGGATTATGAATAGGGAAGCAAGCAGTATTTTCATCAGGGAACAACTTTAAAGGAGGCAAAAGTTTTTAAGAATAGTTGAGATTCATTCTTAGGAAATTCTGTGAATCCGGGATTGACCCCATCTCCAACGAAGTACCGTAGAAATCTTTGTTGATTGGACGGAAAGGCATTGGTATTTAACTGAATTCTCCATAGCTGAAATTGCCCAATATTCAAGAAGGTTGCAGTATAAGTTTGAGCAGTTGTGAAGTTATCAAGGTCACTCGAGATTTTCATTTGATTCAGAGTCAGATTGGCTGCAGGAGTTTGGTCATCGCTGATCACAAAGTAAAATACTACATCGGAATCTTTGGGGAGCAGGATAGGATTATAGCTGATCCCTCCTTCTCGAATGGTATCCAATCTTACGCCTGATAGAGTAGTAATGATGAAACCCTCTATAAGCGGAAGTGCATTGGGTTGTACAGGCAAGGACCCATCGGCAGCCGGAGCACCTCTGTTGATCCAGGTTTTAATATGGTCCAATTCTTCGATGCTTAAAGGGGTAGAATACAGAGGCATTCTGCCCAATACAGGGTCATCTGTGGTTAATCTTTCATGCAGCCAGGAATTCGCCACATCATTCGGTTTAACCCTCCAAGCGAAAGCACTGTCAAGGGTGTATTTCTTCACCGGTGCGTACACTAGGGTAGTGTAAGCAGATTGTATGGTGCGAAAATCAGGTTCGAAATGTCCATCATGACAGCCCGGATTGGCACATTTTACCGATAGTATATTTTTATAGATTCCGGTAATGGAGGCTGGATCGGGTATGGTATCATTGGGAGTGGTGTTGGGATCCGTTCGATTAATAGAATCATAGGGATTCACCATACTTGGTTTGTCCGTTTTACAAGCTTGAACCAAGAGAATCAGTATGAGTGCAATGAGGGTGGAGTATTTCATGATTCCATTAGTTAAAAGCCTGCAATAAGGGAGAACCTTGTAAAATACCGCTCGGAATATTCGTGTCAAAGCCCAATAACCAAGCAATAGTGGGCACTACATCCACACTTTGCCCCTGCACTCCGCTAATCACTTGATTTTGTTTCACTACTCCGGAAGGTCCAAGTATCATACAGAAGATTTCTCTGGAAGTTGCGTCACTGGTATGATCTAAAGCTGGTCTGCCATAAGAATCTACCAAAGTGTTGGGCTGTAGGTTTCGGCCATGTTCAGGAACCACGATTAATACGGTATCATTGGCCATTCCGGGAGTAGCCTGAATGGTTTCCCATAAATGCCGAACCGCAAAGTCTGCTTTTCTTAGGTTGTCACAATACTGGGTAAAGTTAGAATGACAAACATCTACATCTTGCATGTTGACTACCAGTAATTCTGGTTTGAATGTCTGAATAATTTCTTCGGCAAAAAGAACATTAAAGCAATCATTGTTCATGGCCGACCCTAATCCCCAAGGGTTGGTGTAAGCACCGGTGAATGCTCTTTCATATCGGCTGCGGATAAATTCTTTGAGCTGCCTTTCATGTTCCGGAGTATTGAGTTTAGGCTCTGATTGTTGTCGAGCAAAATTTTGATTCATAAAGCCTCGCATGGAAGCTGCTTTATCCGCTAAGCTGGGCGCATATTCGGTTGTATTCCCGATAATGCTGTATCCTTCTTCCGAAATGATTGCAGTCGGAGCCATCATATTCGCTCCAAATTCCACCCCATAGCCGGGATATTTACTATAATTTAAATAAGGGTAGGGACCGAGCATATTCGATACCCACCAAGAGTTCAATGCGGTTTCTTGTGGGGAATTATGCTTTCGGTACAATTCAAATAGAGTAGGGCTGTTGGGTCTTTCTCTCAGGTTCAAATCTACGGCAGTATATTGTCCGGTAAGGGCTACTGTATGTCCGTTGAAATGCCCTGTAGGTCCTTGTGCATACCGGAACTCTTTGAATAAGGTGCCATATTGCTGCAATGGAGTACTGGATGGATTGGGCAACATAGACATTCCCGGTAAAATATCTGAAGATATACCTCCTCCACCCCCAAGTAAATTAGGCATCAGATTGCCATCATTCATTTTGACTGAATCAATATTCCGAACCCCACCGGCAAACAGGCAAAATACCACATGATTGACTTTTCGTGCTCCGGTTGCTGCAAACAACCTGCCCGAAGGTAGTATCCAGGGTGCTGCGGCCAAGGCTCCTGCTGCCAAACCTGCTTGTTTTATAAAATTTCTTCTTTTCATATGCAGCAGCTGTTAATAGTATCGGTATTCATCCGAAGTAAGTAATACATAATAAATAAGATCAGGCGTAATGTCTGAGTTTTTCTCTATTTGATTTCTAAAATACCATACCTCATAATCACTGGCGTCTCGTGCTAGAAATCGCTTATAAGCAGCTTGTATAAATTCATCCGGATTAGCGCGCATTTCGGTATTGCTTGGAATACTTACACCCGTACGATTCATCAAGTTTCGTACAATTAAATCTTCCACTACCGAGCCGTCTCCAAAGGCATCATAGGCAGAAATCATCTTAATTAATTCCTGTTGTGGGACGCTGGCTCCCAACAAGTCAGAGTAAAGAATGGATACGAATTCCAGCGTGGTTTTTCGGTTCGGTTTGGTAACTGTAGCATTACCAGCTTTTACTTTATTTACCACATAAATGGTTTCATATTCCTTTTTGCAGGAACCCATCCCAATGGTCAATACCAGCAAGAGTAGAAGGCTTCTATTGATACGCATATTCTGTAGAGCTAAGTAGTTTTTTAACTAATCGATTATAATTCCAGTCGGTAAATAACTCAACTGTATAGGAGGACAATTCATTGGCAGTAGGCTCCCGAAATAAATATCTTCGAAAGGCATCTTTTACTTGTCCTTCTGCATAATGCTGAGAGTTAAAAAATATGGTCAGGTAATCTGTTTTGGAATTTCCTGCAGATAAAAATAAGGTGCCTGAAAATCCATCTACCATAGAAATCCCCTGAGCTTGTTCGGAGGTAGTAGGCGGGCGAAACAGAAAATTCTGAAAGGAAGAAATGACAAAGTTCGCAGTGCCCATATTGATTTGGTCATAAAACCAATTGTGAATACATCTTCTATGCAGTCCTCGTCGGTCTAATGTGCCATTACTTAAGTCTGATGGAATGGTCAGCATTTCTTGCAGTCGTATTTTTTCCCGATTTATTTGATCAATTAAAATATGGTCAGTGGTCGAATTAATAATCTGGTCAAAAGTTGCCAGCATATTGGTTATTTCTGCAGTATCTAAATTATTCAGTAGGTCTATTCGGGCATTGTCATAAGAACGAGCTAAATATCCTGGATTTAGAAAAACCGTTTCCAGCATAGCTTCCAATTGGGATTGGGTAGGGGCGACTGCTGGCACGAGGGCATAGGCAGAAGCTTGTTCTGTATTGGTGGGTTTTCTTCCAATTAAGGAAATAAAAACACGATTCAAATAGGCTTCCCGGTTAAAGGATTTGGGCGTCTGGTCGGGCGGGGGAGTATTGTTGTCCATCACCAAAGTTTCTGTTTTAGTGCAGGAAAACAAGGATACTGATAATATTCCGACCCAAACGAAATGGTGGAGAATTTTCATTTTTACGGTTTTGCTTATTTAAAGTTAAAAAAAATCCTGAAATACCAGATAGTATTTAGCTGAGGTTAGCATCTAATGGGGGGTTAGTATCTAACCGAATCTCTGTATCTTTGAATCCCTTTTTAAAATCGTACTCTCAATAGATAAAAAATGGCTTCAGAAAACAAGTATAGCGGAAAGATTGGTGGCGTAACCCATAAAGATTGGAAAGAAAAACGGGTGATTGATACTTGGCAAATTTTTAAAATCATTGCCGAATTTGTGGAAGGTTTTGAGAAAATGTCCAAAATCGGTCCTTGTGTGTCCTTATTTGGCTCGGCTCGCACTCAACCCGACAATCCTTATTACGGATTGGCAACCGAAATAGCCAGTAAGCTGGCTGCTCGTGGATTTGGGGTGATTACGGGCGGTGGCCCAGGTATTATGGAAGCCGCAAACAAAGGGGCCTATGAAAATGGCGGTATCTCCGTTGGCCTCAATATTGAGTTGCCTTTTGAGCAACATTCCAACCCCTACATTGACCGGGATAAAAATATCGATTTTGATTATTTCTTCGTTCGAAAGGTGATGTTCGTGAAATATTCTCAAGGGTTTGTGGCCCTTCCCGGTGGCTTTGGCACCCTAGATGAATTGTTTGAAGCTTTAACTCTGATTCAAACGCTGAAAATCGGAAAATTCCCAATTGTGCTGGTAGGAAAAGATTTCTGGGGAGGATTGTTGACCTGGATTCAGCAGGTTTTGTTGGAAAAAGAGAAAAATATTTCCCCGGATGATTTATTTCTCTTCACCGTTGTGGATACTGCCGATGAAGTAGTGGAATATATTGACGAATTTTACAAAAAGTATTTGCTCAAGCCAAACTTCTAATGAAAGGCAACAAAGGTTCATTTCTGTTGGGTATGTTCATGACCTTGCTGGCATTTGGTGCCGGTCATTTATTTCATGCTGCCCGGCATCCTGAATCCGTCCAAAAATCTCAGGACTTGTCCTCCCGTCAGCAAATATTTTCCTTTGAATATCCTGCAACTTTAGACTTTGCAGGGGAAAAAGTTCCGGTTACAGAAATGGATGTGCATGAGCGCCTGGATAAGGAGATTCAGGTAAATGCTTATTGGCAGTCCAATATGATATTGATGCTAAAAAAATCGCATCGTTGGCGTTCGGAGCTTACCCAGATTTTAAAGGAGGAAGGGGTGCCGGAAGATTTTTATTTTCTGGCTTTAGCCGAAAGTGGACTCAGTAATTTGGTTTCCGGCAAAGGAGCCAAAGGTTTCTGGCAATTTATTCCAGAAACCGCAAAACAATTTGGGCTTACCGTAAACGAAAATATTGATGAAAGATTGGATCCCATCAAAGCGACTCGGGCAGCCTGTCGGTATTTGAAAGAGTCCTACTCAAAATTCGGCAGCTGGACCTTGGCTGCAGCTGCCTATAATATGGGGAATGGAGGCGTTAACTCCGCCCTGAAGGTTCAAATGGCGAATTCCTATTATGATTTGTATCTCAATCAAGAAACATCTCGCTATGTGTTCCGCATTTTGGCAATTAAACTCATTCTCAACAATCCGGAAGAATATGGCTACAAACTCTATCACCGCGATTTGTACCAGCCCTATCACCTTAAAAAAGTGAAAGTAGATGGCAGTATAACTGATTTGGCTGCTTTTGCCAATGCCATGGGTGCTAACTATAAAACTTTGAAAATTTTAAACCCTTGGTTGCTTCAGAATAAACTCACCGTTGAATCCGGAAAATCATTTGAATTATGGCTGCCGGAAACAGCCCAGGAACCTAAACCCATTCAAAGAAATTTTACCGACACCCTCCTCCCGGGTACCTATTCTGATCCTCCTGAGGAACCTTATCGCAAGCCGGATAGTTTCAAGTAATCCATGAACAAAGTATTTTCTCAGGAAGATGCCATTGAGGTGCAGGGTGCCCGTGTGCATAATTTAAAAAATATCGATGTTTCTATCCCTCGGGAGAAACTCATTGTGATTACGGGTATTTCTGGCTCAGGAAAATCCTCTCTCGCTTTTGATACAATCTATGCGGAAGGACAAAGACGCTATCTGGAAAGTTTCTCTGCCTATGCCCGACAATTTATAGGCGGACTGGAAAGACCGGATGTGGACCGCATCACTGGACTTTCTCCTGTAATCGCCATAGAGCAAAAAACCACCTCTCGAAATCCTCGCTCTACCGTTGGTACTGTTACCGAAATTTATGATTTTCTCCGACTCCTATTTGCTCGGGCAGGAGAGGCTTATTCTTACCTCAGTGGGAAGAAAATGCAAAAACTATCCGATGAGGAAATTGTTCAAAGCCTGATTCATAAATTCGCCGACCGTAAGGTATTTATCTTGGCTCCATTGGTTCGGGGTCGTAAAGGACATTACCGGGAATTATTTGAGCAGGTTCGCAAACAGGGATTCACCAAAGTTCGAATCAATGGAGTGCTGCATGACCTCAGCAAAAGCATTTCCATGGATCGGTATAAAGTGCATAACATTGAACTGTTGATAGATCGCCTCAAGCCTGCATCCGATAGCAGCAGGCTGGCAGCATCTCTCACAAAGGCTATGCAATTGGGCAAAGGTCTGATGCTGGCCATGGAAGAAAATCAGGAGGACGAAAGCTGGTATAGCCGAAATCTGATGGATCCGGAAACAGGCATCAGTTATGAAGAACCCGCTCCCAATACCTTTTCATTTAACTCCCCTTACGGAGCTTGCCCACATTGCAAAGGCTTAGGATATGTAATGGAAGCAGATACTGAAGCCATAGTGCCCGATCCCTCTCTATCCATTATGCGCGGGGGATTTGCCCCTTTAGGAGAATATCGGGATATATGGATTTTCGGTGCCCTTAAAACCCTTGCCAAGCAAAAAGGGTTTAAGTTGACTACGCCCATTCAAGAATTACCGGAATCCATTGTATCTTTTTTATTGGATGGCCCCGAAGGGTATGAAATACCCGAAGGAGGAAGCGTTTACACCTATGGATATCCTGGAGTGAAAAATTATGTACGGGCACAGTTTGAATCAACCGAATCGGAGAATATTCGGGCTTGGGCAGAAGATTTTATGCGTCAGGAAGATTGCCCAGAATGTAAGGGCAGCCGCTTAAAGCTCGAGAGTCTTTGGTTTAAAGTTGCTGGTAAAAATATTTATGAATTATCCTCCTTGGATTTGGCCAGCCTCGAGGAATGGTTTATGAAAGTTGAGACTAAGCTAACTAAACGCCAAAAGCTGATTGCCGGAGATCTGAATAAAGAAATTGCTAAGAGAATAGGATTTCTGACAGAAGTTGGCTTAGGGTATCTCACGCTCAATCGCCCGGCTCGTTCTCTTTCCGGTGGGGAGGCTCAACGCATACGACTGGCCACTCAAATTGGATCCCGCCTCACCGGAGTTTTGTATATTTTGGATGAGCCCAGTATTGGCCTGCATCAGAGGGACAATGTGCGCCTGATTCAGGCATTGCAAAAACTCAGAGATCTCGGAAATACCGTGATGGTCGTAGAGCATGACAAAGACATGATGCTGGCCTCCGATTTTATTGTGGATATTGGGCCACTTGCCGGCATTCATGGGGGAAGAGTGGTTGCCGCAGGACCTCCAAAGGAATTCCTCAAGCAGCATACGCCAACCGCAGATTTCCTCTCTGGTGTGCGATCGATTAAAATTCCGGAACTCAGAAGACCCCCCGGAGACAGAAAATTAATTCTTTCTGGAGCTTCTGGAAATAATCTAAAAAATGTCACTGTAGAATTTCCCTTAGGACTATTTGTCTGCATCACTGGAGTAAGTGGGTCCGGCAAAAGTACCCTAGTAAATGATACACTTTATCCAATACTCAATAAATATATTTATAATTCGCGTGTTAAGCCTTTAGCCTATAAAAAAATTAAAGGCTTGGAATTAATTGATAAAATAATAGAAATAGATCAATCCCCTATTGGCCGCACACCCAGAAGTAATCCTGCGACATATACGGGCTTATTTACTTTAATTAGAGACTTCTTTACAGAGCTTCCGGAATCCAAAATTCGGGGGTATAAAGCCGGTCGTTTTAGTTTTAATGTGAAAGGGGGCAGATGTGAAGAATGTCAGGGTGGGGGAATTAAAGTAATTGAAATGAATTTCCTCCCGGATGTGTATGTAGATTGCGAAGTATGTAGAGGAAGAAGATATAATCGGGAAACCTTGGAGGTACGCTTTAAAGGAAAATCCATTAGTGATGTGCTGAATATGACCGTATCAGAAGCCTTGGTGTTTTTCGAAAATTTACCCCGGATATCGGCAAAAATTCGTGCATTGGAGGAAGTAGGATTAGGCTATATTACCTTAGGTCAACAGGCAACAACCCTATCCGGAGGCGAAGCTCAGCGGGTAAAAATTGCTACCGAATTAAGCAAACGCGATACAGGTAAAACAGTGTATATTTTGGATGAACCCACCACAGGTTTGCATTTCCAGGATATCGAAAAATTGTTGGAAGTATTACAACGATTAGTAGGAAAAGGAAACACCGTATTGGTAGTGGAGCATAACTTGGATGTCATTAAAGTAGCGGACTGGGTTATTGATATGGGGCCCGAAGGCGGAGCTGCGGGAGGAACGGTTTTGGCTACCGGCACACCGGAAGATATAGCAAAATGTAAGGCCTCATTTACGGGCAAATTTTTGAAGGAGGAGTTGGGTTAGTTGTTAGTTGTTAGTTGTTAGTTATGCTGCCACTAATCACTAACCACTAGAATTTTGCCGTGGGTCACGCCTTATACCCAATACCTTCCCCGCCTTACTCGGGATGACAGCTTGGGTTGAATGCAACATAGTCATGCCGAGTAGGTGCTGAATGGGGAATGAATTTGCACGAATCTTATGGCACCGTATCGAGGCAAGACGGGCTATGAAAAATGGTAGAAATTTTGCCGTGCGTCACGCCCCTCCGTGCGTCACGCCCTGCTGTCCCCATTTAAAAATCTTAAAACTTCCCCGTCGTCCCTCGATACAGGCGGCATAATAAAATAATTAATAATGCTAATATGGGTTCGCCGCCTTACTCGGGATGACTGCTTGGGTTGAATGAAAGAGACGCAAAATTATAGACGCACAATTGGAGACGCACAATTGTGCGTCTCTACGAAGGTCATACAAAATTGCGGTTTGAAATCCATTTTATGGCCAAACAATTTCATTTCAGGATTCAATTATATTTGTATTTCATTTCGTATTCAGGCTTTTGTAGAGACGC
>JBEIHC010000106.1:0-9966 GCA_040381555.1 Bacteroidia bacterium | reverse complement strand
TCCCGTGCAGCCCCGATTTAAACTCATACCGGGAGATACTGCTAACCTACTCTGCGGAAAAACTCGGCCTGGACATTTTGCTGGTGTAGGGATCGTTGTGGCAAAATTGTTAAACCTCGTCAATCCTGATTTTCTTTTTCTCGGGCAAAAGGACTTGCAGCAAACAGTGATTATTCGGCAGTTAATCGAAGATTTGAATTTTCCGGTGCAGTTAATTGTCTGCCCTATTGTGCGTGAGCCTGACGGACTGGCCATGAGCTCCCGGAATCGATACCTGAATGAACAGGATAGAAATGCTGCTTCCGGGATTTTTCGTACCCTTCGGAAAATGGCAGATGAAGCCAAGAAGGGCAAAAATGCATCCGATTTAATAATTTTTGGAAAAGAACTACTGGAAAATATTCCTGGTCTGAAACTAGATTATCTGGAAATTGTTGACGAAAATTCACTTGCCTCAGTCAGTGAAATACACCTTAAACAGAATCCAGTTATTGCCGCAGCAGCATACTTTGGAAAAACCCGACTAATAGATAACGAGTTTATATTTTCGTAGTTTTGCCCGCTTGAAAAACACATTCATTTCCGCACTCAAGTACATCGCCGGATTAGGGATTGGAGCTATTCTGCTTTTTTTGACCTTTCGAAATATCGAGCTCGAGGAAGCAATTCATCAAATTTCTCAGGCTGATTTTACCTTTGTGGCATTCTCCCTCGGAGTTTCCCTTTTTTCTCATTTTTTGAGAGCCATTCGCTGGAAAATGCTGATTCATCCTGTTGGCTATGCTACAAATACCCTCAATACTTTTGCGGCCGTAATGGTGGGCTATATGGCGAACAATGCTGTACCCCGCCTCGGGGAGGTCTCCCGCTGCAGCATGCTCCTCAAATCCGATCAGGTGCCCTTCCCCGTTTCAATCGGAACCGTTGTGCTGGAGCGAGTAATTGATGTGATTGTGATGGGCGCCTTTGTCGGGCTTGCCTTTCTGCTCGAATACGATCACCTCATGGAAATCGTTGCTCAAACGCTTGGACAGGGAACAGGAGGGAATTCCTTTGTAAGAAATTTAGTTCTGATACTCATTATTCTTGGAGGCATTGCCGGGATACTCGTAGTTCGGAAATACTCTGCTCAGCTGCGCAAAAATCCTCTGGCATCTAAAGTGCTCGATTTTCTGGAAGGGTTATGGAAATCTTTACTCGGGATTTTCAAACTCAAACACCCCGGAATGTTTTTGCTCATCACTGCACTGATTTGGTTTTGCTACATCGCCCAGTATTTCGTTTGCTTTTTTGCCTTACCAGAAACTTCAGGGCTGAGTTTCTATTTTGCTCTCATGATTATGATTCTGGGAGGGATTGGCATTGTTCTTCCTGTACCGGGTGGGGTAGGAGCATTTCACTTCTTTTGCCAGTTGACCTTTATTGTTTTTGGTTACTCTGAACAAAACGGAGCTAATTATGCACTCCTCATTCATACCTCTCAGTATTTAATGCTGATTGCGGTTGGTGCTTTGGCCTATTTTTATTTGCTGATTCGGCCCCAACGGAATGCCGAAATTGTACTTCCAGAGACTATCCAACATTAGAAAGCCTCAGTTTCGTAGAAGTACTGGAAATAAATCCATTACCTCTTCAAAATACTCTTATACCGAGCCGGATCATTGAGTAATTGAACAGCAGCACTTACTTCGGGGTCGTCTTCAAAGGAAGATTCCAAGCGCCCCACTTTGTAGTAGTAACGACTCACAATTTCTGCCTTCAGAATTCTTTCAATTTCTTTACGGTAATCTTTGATGTCGTTTTTCTTTCCTTCTTTTAGGTTGTCTTCCAATGTAGCAACCTGTGTCCTCACTTTTTCCCAGTACCCCTCTTTTTCTAGTACCCCCTGAAGTTCTTTGAGTTCTTTTTCCGCTTTGGTGGTGTATTCAAATTTTTTGTTGCTGACAAATTGAACAAACTCATTATAAGTATCATCCGTTATTTTAAAGGTCTTTGCAGGAGCTATGCTGGAGTTGTTTTTACGGTATTCAGTAGCGAAATCAAAAATGATAAACTGAGCAACCATTTCCTGGGTAATACGGTGATAGTTGGGGGGCGTAACCTCGATATCTGGCGCAATCCCTCCTCCATCATATACTGAACGGCCTCTTCTTGTTTTAAATTCTGTCATCAAGCTATCCGGGATTTTGTCCCAAGTGCCATCTTCCCTCCGATGGGAATAATCTATTGCCTGAATGCACCTGCCACTGGGCGTATAATATTTTGCTGTGGTCAGTTTGAGTTGGGTATTGTACGATAACGGCCTGCTGTTTTGTACCAACCCTTTTCCATAGGATCTCTGTCCAATTACGACTCCTCTATCTAAGTCTTGCATCACACCCGAAACAATCTCTGAGGCCGAAGCACTGGAGCCATTAATCAAAACGACCACCGGAAGCACCGTATCCAAGGCGTTATCCTGAGCTTGATAAATTTTTAAAGAGCCATCTGCCCTTCCCCGGGTTTCAACTATTTTTTCTCCCCGATTCACAAATAAATTGGAAATGTTGACCGCTTCCATGAGCAAACCACCTGGATTATCTCTTAAATCCAGCACCAGTCCTTTGAGACCTGGATTTTCTTTACGAATGGTTTCAAAAGCTGCTTTAATATCAGCTGTCGCATTCATGGAGAAGCTGGTGAGTTGGATGTATCCAATATCATCCGCAACAATACCGGACCAGGGCACACTTTTTACCTGAATGTCATCCCGGGTAACAGGTACTTTGCGCGGTTCAGACTCTCCTGGTCTTTTGATGGTGAGGGTAAGACCTGTTTTGGGTTGGCCTCTTAATAGGTTGCGAATATCTTGTATATCTAGATTGCTCCCCTGGATTTGGGTGTCGTCAATCTTGAGAATTTCATCTCCTGGAAGAATTCCTGCCATTTGTGCCGGGAAACTCTCATATACTTCGGTGATAATGACAGATTTTCCTTCGCTACGACGGCTAATAGAGGCCCCAATGCCTGAGTAATGCCCGCTGGTTTGAAATTTAAAGTCCTCAATTTCACTTGCGGTAATATAATTGGTGAAGGGATCTAAAGTAGCCAACATAGCATCTATTCCGGTTTTCATGAATTTTCCGGGATCTACTTCATCCACATAATAGGCGTTTATTTCTCGGTACACCTTGCCGAAAATATCCATGTTTTTGGAAATTTCGAAGTAATTATCGTTGGGATTTCTGGCTGCAAAACCTGCGTAGAAGACGAGGATTCCGGCAGGAATCAGCATCCATTTGGTTAAAAAAGGGCGAATATTTGGATTCATGGAAGTGTAAACTGGAAATACTACGGGAAAATTAGGAAGAAATTGCAGTCTCTGGAGTATATTTTTTGAGATTAAACTTAGAATCGTTCCGTTGGCTTAGCCTAAGTAGTGTAGGTTTTTTTCCTCAGATTGGGGCTGATATCTGAAAATAATATTTACATCTTACTGATATTCAATGCATGCCTTCTGATTTGTCAATTAGTTTTTGTAGGCATGGGGGAAATTCGTACTTTTGCCATTCCTTTATAAAAAGGAGATTCATTTAAAAAACACTAGAGCGATGAAGAGGACATATCAACCCAGTAACCGCAAGCGTAAGAACAAGCATGGTTTCCGTACGCGCATGGCCACAGCCAATGGCAGAAAAGTACTTGCTTCACGCCGTGCAAAAGGTCGTAAAAAGCTGTCTGTCAGCGACGAAAAAACTCACAAGTAATAGACAGGGAGCTTCCCGGTTGAGCAATTACGACTGAATTTCGCTTATCTCAGCAGTTATCCGCAAAAGATCGGCTTCGTAAGCCGATACTTTTTCAGCATCTTTTTACCCGTGGTCGGTCCATTAGTTCTGGTCCGCTGCGGGTTCAATTTTTGTTGGAAGATTCCTTAATTCCCCAAGAACATAAGGTTCAAATTCAAGCGGCTTTTACAGCTCCCAAAAGACTCCATAAACGGGCAGTTGTGCGAAATCTGTTAAAAAGGCGTTTGCGGGAAGTATATAGAAAACACTTTCGTCAGGCTTTTATAAGACAAGATACGAGTAATCAGTTGATTGTTTTGTTTGTTTACAATTCTCGTGAGATCTTATCCTACGAGGTAGTGGAAACTCATCTTAAAGAATTATTACACCAACTTTCCCTACTCAGATGTTCAGACCCCTCCGTTGGCTCCTGATTGGATTCATCCGGTTTTATCAATTGGCGATTTCCCCAATGCTCCCTTCTGCCTGCCGGTATAATCCTACTTGCTCCCATTACGCCATTGATGCATTGAAGAAGCATGGCATTTTGAAGGGTTTATGGTTGAGTGCTAAAAGAATTGGGCGCTGTCACCCATGGGGGGGCAGTGGCTATGACCCTGTGCCGTGATTTTTGTTGTGAATTAAACCTGAATGATTCACATGATAATTTATGCCATTGTTCCTCCGGAAATAAATAAAATTTCTGGAGTGATTTCAAATAGTTTTTATTTCAGGTAATTGTATAATTTTACGCTCCAATTGTAAATCTTCACTAATTCACTTAACGAGTTTATGAGTACCCAAACAGCAAGCAGCGCGGCGGTCCATGAATCGCCATTTCAATCGATGCTGAAGCGGTTTAATATCGCAGCAGACCTCCTGAAATTGGGAGACCGGGACAGGCAGATTTTAAGTCGTCCCAACAAAATTGTTATCGTTAATCTTCCCGTGAAGATGGATGATGGCAGTACAAAAGTATTTGAAGGCTATCGGGTGGTACATTCCACCGTATTAGGCCCTTCTAAAGGCGGTATTCGCTATGCGCCTGAAGTGAACATGGAAGAGGTTAAAGCTCTTGCTGCCTGGATGACCTGGAAATGCGCCGTTGTAGGCCTTCCTTATGGAGGTGCTAAAGGAGGCATTACCTGCAATCCAAAAGAAATGAGCGAATCAGAGTTGGAAATTCTTACGCGTAAATACACGATTGCTCTGCAAGATGTATTTGGAGAAGATTCCGATGTGCCTGCTCCGGATATGAACACCGGCCCAAGAGAAATGGGTTGGATTGTAGATCAGTACAGCCGCCTAAAAGGCTACACTCCTGGTGTGGTTACTGGCAAACCCCTTGAATTAGGAGGTTCACAAGGTCGTGTTGCCGCTACCGGAAGAGGTGTAATGACTACTGCTCTTTGTGCTCTTGAAAAAATGGGCATTAAACCAAGCGATTGCACTTGCGCAGTTCAAGGTTTTGGAAATGTCGGTTCTTGGGGAGCACATTTGCTCAAACAACAGGGCGTAAAAATTGTCGCAATATCTGATGTATCAGGTGGATACTACAATGCAGAGGGTATTGATGTAGAAGGTGCACGCGATTATGTTACCCAAAACAAATCTCTCGAAGGCTGGAAAGGTGGTTCTAAAATCTCCAATAACGAGTTATTGACGCTCCAAGTGGATATTCTGGTTCCTGCAGCCATGGAAGATGTTATCAATTCTGCTAACGCAAATGATATCAAAGCTAAATTAATCGTAGAGGGAGCTAACGGACCCGTTTCTGCTTCTGCTGATGATATCCTAGATTCCAAAGGAATTATGATTGTTCCGGATATCTTGGCTAATGCCGGTGGAGTAACCGTATCTTATTTTGAGTGGGTGCAAAATCGCAGAGGTCATTATTATACCGAAGAAGAAGTAAATCAAAAAGCAGACCCAATGTTGAAGCGTGCTTTTGACGAAGTTTATGCTGCTTCTAAAGAATACAAATGCAACATGCGTATTGCTGCTTATGTAACTTCTATCCGCAGGGTTGCCAAAGGATTGGCCTTCCACGGAAAATACTAGTAGTTTAATTTAATCACATTTAGAGCCGTTTGCTGAAAAGTGAACGGCTCTTTTTTATTGGGCTTTACTCAGGTTTACCCTAAACCTGAGTTTACCCTAAACCAATAGATTGTATAATTGGGGAAATCTGAGTTTTTATCCCAATTATAAAAAAAAGTTGTATTTTTGGTTAGTATACTTTCATTAAAACAACTATGAAAAATCTAATCTCTCCAATCAAATTGGGACTAATGTCTCTTTGCATTCTAGGGTTGTCTTTTAGTTCTTGCACTCCGGAACAACTTGATGAGCTGGTCAAACAGAATCAAAATAATACAACTCCAACCCCTACTCCCAATACAGATATTCCAATGCCCAGTTGGTCGGATGCCTTTGGCGTGTTGGCAGTATCTCAAGTTAAAGCGGTTCAAGGTTCAGCTTCTGTAACAATTGGAGTAGCTGCTGCCGCGATTTATGCTAATTTAGGAGATTCAGCCTTAGCAGACGCAGGTACTGTTAAAGTGGAATCCAAAGATTTGACTAAGCAGCCCAATAATTCCTATGCATTTATTCCCACTCAGGCAGAGCCAACAGGCATAGCCTTTACCAATCCGATCTCTTGGGAAGTAAGTGGAAATGGAACCGTTACCGCCTTCAATCATGACCTGACCGGAGCGTTTCCAACGGCAGATTCTGTAACTTCTGCTACTACTTTTGATAATAATACAGCATACACTTTAACTGTTGGTAGCGTCGCTGATGCCGATTCTGTGTTGTTTATGCTTGCTGGTTCTTCCGGCACTCCTCTTCTTAAATATCTGAGTGGCACATCTACCTCCTGCACTTTTACTCAGGCTGAAATGGCTAACCTGCCTGCCGGGGCTGGACTCGTACAGGTTATTCCTATGCGTATTACCGATAATACAGTAGGTGGACGAAAATATTATTTTGTTCGCCAAACATCTGTTTCTAAAACAGTTACAATTAACGACTGATACAATCATTTTCTAATAAAAGCCTGCTGCTTGCAGCAGGCTTTTATGTTTTTGGCCAACTTAATGGGTAATTGAACGATACTTCAAAAAAAAATAATATTTTAAAGCAAGGATTGTAGGTTCAATTCAGTAAATTAATTTAATTTTGTTCAAGACATCCTAACGATATTTTCAATGAAAAAAAAATACACTAAATTATTGTCTGGAATATTAGCCATTGGGTTGATTGCTTCCACTCTATCTTCTTGCACTACTAAGGATTTAGAGGAAGTTGTCCGAATCGCTAAAAATACTCCAGCCCCGGTTACAGATCCTGAAGGCAGTCCTGGACCGTATGCTCAATATACAGATGCTCGTGCGGTATTAGTAGCGACCAAAAGTAAAACAACTTCTGCAGGTACAATATTCACTTATGGATCAGCAGTCGCTGTATTTTATCAAAATCCGGGTGATGCTGATTTCATTGAAGCCGGTACCGTAAAAGTGGAAGGAGAACTGCTAGACCTGATGGACAACAAGTCTTATGTTTATGCTGGGTTAGCTAAAACAGCATTCTCTTTTGCCGGGATTGAATTTACCAATCCTATCATGTGGGAAGTAAGTGGAAACGGCCCGGTTACAGGTTTTAATCATGGCCTTACAGGTAATTTTCCAAATGCAGATACTATCTTGTCAAGTGGAGCAGTAAATAAAAACTCCAGTTATACTTTGAGAGTATCTTCAGTTACCCATGCAGATTCAGTAGTGTTTAATATCGGTGGCGAAAATGGAACCCGAGTAAGCAAAACATTGGCAGGAAATGCCAAGACTTGTACATTCACTGCTTCAGAACTTTCAGTTCTTCAAGGTACTGAAGGGATTGTTCAGGTAGCACCGTACCGTGTTACTTCTGCAGTATATAGCGGCCGGAAAAATTATTTTGTACGGGAAACAGTTTCTTCAAAATATGTGACCATAGATTAATTTCTACTGATTTGAATACAAAAAAAGCCTCCTGTTCAGGAGGCTTTTTTATTTAATTAAATTCTGCTTGCACCAAGCGAAGCTTACCCTAAGCAAAGCTTGCACCAAGCAAAGCTTACACCAAGCAAAGCTTGCACTAAGCAAAGCTTGCGTCAAGCCCAGCTCTTTTGTATTCTGAAGTAAAATGAAATTCTAGAGCAGGAAAAGCATTTTGATTCGTCCTCAATGCCCATTCACTCTCTGCAAAAAATACCGGATGGTCATCTTTGTCATATCCAATCTGGGTACCTTTTACCCGGATGAAATCTTCCAACATTTTTTTATCCGTGCTGGTTATCCAACAAGCCTTAAAGAACCGTAGTGAAATAAAATCACAGGATGCACCATACTCATGCTCCAGGCGAAATCGAATTACATCAAACTGAAGTTCTCCTACTGTACCGATAATCTTCCGATTTCCGGGTTGTTGCAAGAATAGCTGGGCAACTCCTTCATCTGTCAATTGACGGACTCCTTTCTCTAACTGCTTGGTTTTAAAAGGATCTTTATTGATTAATTCCCGGAAAATCTCAGGGGAGAAACTCGGAATCCCTTTGAAAAATAAATTCTCCCCTTCCGTGAGGGTATCCCCTATCTTAAAATTGCCGCTGTCAAATAAGCCAATTACATCCCCAGGCCAAGCTTCGTCAATGGTCTGTTTGTCGTTGCCAATAAAGCTAGCGGGATTAGTAAATCGTAGATTTTTATCTAATCGGGTATGGTGATAGAATTTATTACGCTCAAATTTCCCTGAGCAAATCCGAAGAAAGGCAATTCTATCTCGGTGATTGGGGTCAAGATTTGCATGAATCTTAAATATGAATCCCGTCATCTTGGGTTCCATGGCCTGAATTACCCTAGATTCTGCCTCCCGATTGGCTGGAGGGGGAGCTATTTCTAGAAAGGTTTCCAGCAATTCCTGAATTCCAAAGTTGTTAATGGCAGAGCCAAAGAACACAGGTGCTAATTCTCCAGACCGATATCTTTCCAGCTCAAAAGGCTCGTACACCCCTTCTATTAACTCAATTTCTTCTCTTAGTTTGGCAACATATTTATCCGCCAGATATTTTCCAATATCACTACCATTGACATCTGAAATCTGAATTACCTCATCCGCTATTTTTGTTTTCTCGGGTTTAAATAGGTTCAAATTTTTCCGGTATAAATTATAAACTCCCTGGAAAGTTTGCCCCTGACTAACAGGCCAAGATAAAGGTCTCACGCGAATGGATAATTTTTCTTCCAATTCATCTAATAAATCAAACGGATCTCTTCCCTCTCGATCTAATTTATTAATGAAAATAATTACCGGGGTTTTACGCATCCGGCATACTTCCATCAAGCGCTCAGTCTGTTCCTCTACCCCTTTCACGCAATCAACTACCAAGATGACACTATCCACCGCAGTTAAAGTACGGTAAGTATCTTCGGCAAAATCCTTGTGACCCGGAGTATCCAATATGTTGATTTGTTTGCCGGAGTAAGAAAAGGCCATAACTGAAGTCGCAACAGAAATACCCCGCTGCCTTTCAATTTCCATAAAGTCAGAGGAGGCAGACTTTTTAATTTTATTGGATTTAACCGCACCCGCAGTTTGAATTGCTCCCCCAAAAAGCAGGAATTTTTCCGTTAATGTAGTCTTTCCGGCATCCGGGTGACTGATAATGGCAAATGTTCTTCTTTTTTGTATTTCTTCGCTCAGGGACATAAGGGTGCAAAGTTACAGGAATCAGGCTTTCCCTAGGTCATTTGCCCGAAGATATTCAAAATCCCATTTGATTTAATCGAAAGACTCTAGCTTTTGATTATTTTTTTCTTTCTAACAACCAGGCTCCGGTGATGCCAGGACGAATAAGTAATAATTTCTCCCCACCCGGTTTCTTCCCTAATTGTTTCATCAGGTCTTCTGATTTGATAGGACTCCCTTTCGTGGAAATATTTAAGTAGGGTTCTGGAACCCATTTCTTGATTTCCTGCTTAAGCTCTTTCCCTTTGCCGGGAATTTCAGCCAGCCAATGATACGCCACTCCAGGATATTCAGGAAGCCATTCGTCTGCCAAGGCGATGCCTCCTCTGTCCAAAATAGAGATAATTCCTGGCAAGCGAGGAGCTAATCCTGATAGAATAAAAGCAACATCTGTTAAATACACCCATTGGGTTTT
>JBEIHC010000105.1:0-10136 GCA_040381555.1 Bacteroidia bacterium | reverse complement strand
CCCAAATTCTTTAAATGCAGCAGGTTCAGCTTTCAAGACTACTGGATAGGGATGGGAGGCGATAAAATCCACAATAGCCTGTTTCAATACCCCTGAACCTACCCCATGTATAAAAATGATGCTGTCTTTATTTCCAGCAACCGCTTTGTCTAAATTTTCCTGAAATACCCGAATTTGTTCTCTTAGAATATCTTTTTCCGTCATCAAAGAACGACTTTGCACATCAATTACCTTCTCATGATGCAAGTCAACTACCCTGGCAGGAAGGTGAATACGATTATCCCCTCGATTCAACGACTCAGATTCATGCATAGGAACATCCGCCTGCAAGTTGGTGAACCAACAAATCTCCCCCATTGACTCTTTACTTTTGTGATAATCTTTTGGCCTAAATCTTTTGGTGCTTACCAAAGGAGGAATTGTATCTTCCGTTCCTTTGGTTAAAAAGAGCAAATGAAAAGTCCATAATTCACCAGTGCCGTTGACCGGTGGAAGAAACTCATACAAGGCGGCTTCTTTTCCCACCAGAATAATATCTTTATAGACACTTTTGCCTGCCTCAGTCCCAGGTTTGACCAAGAAGTGCAAAAATACTGGCGTTTGAGTATGATTCCGAGCAATTAACTGACACAGCTCAGTCCCGGGTTTAGCACTAAAACCCAACCAAATCCCTTCCGGCTTATCCAATCGTTTTTCAGCATCAGGAAGGATATCTTCTTGAGGCAGTTCCTTCGCAACAGCACCAGGTGATTCCACTAAAATCAATTGGGTAGCATGGTATTCTAATTCATCCCATTCTTCCGAACTGACGATTATCCGTCCACCCGCTAAAATATTTTTTACAACCCCAGAACCGGTTCCATGTAATTCCTGAACCCTGTCTCCAGGTTTGAAGCTCGCTTGCATCAAGCTTTGGGTGGGGTAAATACCCGACGCCCTAACTCTTCATTCATTAGGTATAGGGCACTTTGGTTATCTCCAATCATTTTGAGTTTTTTCAACAGAGTCTGCATGGTATTTTCTTCTTCAACCTGCTCGGTAATAAACCATTGGAGAAAGGTATGCGTAGCGAAATCCGATTCTGTTAATGCCTGCTGAACCAACTGGTTAATAGACTTTGACACTTCTTTTTCGTGCAGAATTGTTTGCTCAAACAGGTGAATCAAACTGGTAAATTCTGAGGGAGGTTGTGCCATGGCCTGCATGGTTACCTTCCCTTCCACCTGATGAATATAATCAAATTGCTTCATGGCATGGAAGGTTTCTTCCTGAGCCTGTACCCGATAAAAATTGGCGAATCCATCCAAATCTTCACTCAAACAATACGATGCCATTGATAGATATAAATTCACCGAGTATAATTCCCGATTGAATTGATCGTTGAGCAATTGAAGCATTTTCCCACTAGCCATAAACTTGTTTTTTTATTGTGAACAAAATTAGTAAAAATTATGTGCGGGAAAGTGAACGAAAGACTTTGATTTGAGTGGAAAACGCTGTATTTATCAACCTTATTTTTTTCCGGGCGAAAACAGGGGTAAATTCGAAAATGCAATTCAGTAGTTTTCTGTTTTCTGTCTTGGTGTTTTTCTCCAGTTGGGCAGGAACAGCCTATCATCCACAGGTAAAGGATGTCTCTTCTCAAAAGAAAAATACCGATACCAACGGCAGTGCCATCGTATGGGCCAGACAAGTGTTGGATACCCTTACGCTGGATGAGAAACTCGGTCAACTTTTTATGATTCCTGTTTATTCTAACAAGGGAGAAGAGCATGTAGTAAAAATATTAAAACTGGTGATGGAGGAAAAAGTGGGAGGCATCATTTTTATGCAAGGTGGACCGGTTTCGCAAACCCACCTAGCTAACCTATTACAACGAAATAGCGATTTGCCTTTAATGGTGAGTCAGGATGCAGAATGGGGAATATCCATGAGGTTGGATTCTGTGCTAAAATTCCCCAAAAACATGACCTTGGGAGCCATTCGGGAGGATACACTTATTTATAAATTAGGAAAAGAAATAGCTCGTCAATGCAAAGCAACCGGAGTACAAGTCAATTTTAGTCCGGTAGCAGATATTAACAATAATTCTAACAACCCTGTCATTAACGATCGTTCTTTCGGCGAGGACAAAATCAATGTAACACGCAAAAGCATCGCCATGATGAAAGGCTTGCAAGAAGGAGGGGTAATGGCGTGTGCTAAACATTTCCCTGGGCATGGAGATACTCAAACAGATTCTCATATGGATTTGCCTGTAATCCTACATGACAAAGCCAGAATGGATAGCCTGGAATTGTACCCCTTCCGAGAAATGATTAAAGCCGGAGTTCAATCTGTTATGATGGCACATCTTTATTTACCTGCCTATGAAAAATCCCCTAATCGTCCTTCAACGGTTTCCAAGGTTTTAACAGACACCCTACTTCGACAACAATTGGGATTTAATGGACTAATATTTACCGATGCTCTGAATATGAAAGGGATTGCTAAATTCTATTCCAATGGAGAAGCTGAATTACAGGCTCTGCTTGCGGGAAATGATATCCTACTTTTTTCTGAGAGTGTAGTAGCCGCCAAAATTAAAATTAAAGCAGCCTTAGATTCTGGTTATTTATCCATATCAGAAATAGATCAACGCGTGATGCGTATCCTCGCAGCAAAATTTTCATTGGGCTTGGCAGAAAACCGGACTACCGATTTAAGACAGATTAAATCAGAACTGTATAATCCCCAGTCTCAGGCCTTAAAATTAGAACTATACCGAAAGGCAATCACTCTGGCTGCGGATCCCAAGAATTTACTACCCATCCAAACCGCAATGGGTAAAAAGATTGCCTATGTTCAATGTGGGGGGAAATCAGATGCACCATTTATAGATTTCCTATCTCAATTTGCTCCAGTCGATAAAATCCAAATTAAAGTAGAGGATTTGCAGACCATGACAGCCGATCAGGCGCAGAGCATACTCTCGGGTTATGACTTAGTGATTAGTGGCTTGATGGGAATGGAAAGAAATCCTGCACGACAATTCGGTATTAAAGACTTACATACGCGCTGGGTAGAAGCGGTGAATCTTTCAGGAGTAAAACAAATTGTCTGCGTATTTGGGAGTCCTTATGCCTTAAAATTCTTCCCTCCGGATCAAGCGATTTTGGTGGGGTATGAAGAGGACCGAGATGCCCAACAGGCCGCAGCTGAAAGCATTTTTGGAATTATTTCACTAGAAGGACAACTGCCGGTTTCTGCGGGTTCCTATCCTGCTTTGACCGGGCTCAAAACTCAGAAGCCTGCACTGGAAGAAGCAAGTGCTCAGGAAACAGGTATGTCTCCCGACCTCTATCGGAAGGTCGATTCGATTGTAATTTCCGCATTAAGAATGGGCGCAATGCCAGGATGTGCCCTATTGGTAAAACACAAAAACAAAACCATTTTAGCCCGGGGCTATGGCTCATTTCGGGGAGATAACATTGAAAGCATTGACCCACTCACCACCCAATTTGATCTGGCCTCTATTACCAAAGTTGCTGCTACTACCCTGAGTATAATGCATCTTTACGAAAAGAAACAAATTCACCCTGATTCTGCTCTCGGAAAATATCTTCCCGAATTAAAGTCCACAGACAAAGGGAAACTCAGCCTTCGCAGTTTATTATTGCATCAATCCGGCTTACCCGCCTTTTTGCCTCTTCAACAAGCCAGTATGTTGCCCGGAAGAATCTGGAAGCCTTGGGTATTTTCTTCTACACAAAAAGAAGGATTCAACACTCCGATAGGCCCTGAAATGTTTCAATCCAATACTTGGAAGGATAGTGTCTGGGAAAAAATATATTCTTGTAAAGTCTCTTCCGATAAAAGATATCTCTACAGCGATGTAGGGATGATTCTGTTAGGGCGTGTGGTAGAGAGAATTTCGGGTATGACCTTGGATTCATTTACCCAAACTCATTTTTACCAACCCCTAAAAATGACTCATACAGGGTTTTGTCCGTGGCAGAAAAAAGGATACTTAGCTTATTGTCCTCCCACTGAAATGGATAAAAGTTGGAGAAAATCAGAAGTGCAAGGTTTTGTTCATGATCAAACTTCAGCAATGATGGGTGGGGTTGCAGGCCATGCAGGGCTTTTTTCTTCTGCCTATGACCTAGGCAGGCTTATGAGCATGCTCGCTCAGAAGGGGGTATTGGAAGGGGATACATTTTTACACGCTCAAACAATAGAATATTTTACCTGTAAACAGAATGGTAGTAGAAGAGGCTTGGGCTGGGACAAACCCCTTCCCGGATCGGAGAATTCCCCCTGCGCAATCTCCTGCTCCCCATCAACTTTTGGGCATACAGGATTCACGGGCACTTGTGTTTGGGTAGATCCGGATAAAGAACTGATTTTCATATTTTTATCAAACAGAACCTGGCCCAATGCAGAAAACCGAAAGTTGATTCAAGAGAGTGTACGCACAAAAATTCAGGATATTCTATATAATTGTGTAATTTCAGGCTGAATATTGATTTATTTATCCTAATTTAACATCGAAACCTAAAAAGCCTTTTGCATGAATTTGCACGAATATTTTCTGACGATGGAGGAGGACAACACAATCCTCTTATATAAAGGACAGGTTTCAAGCGATTTACTCCGATCTCTTCTGAAAACAACCGAACAAAGGCTAGAGCAATTCGGTGAAAAAGTGACCATTCGTAAAAAAGTATTCAATGTAATGGTAGAGTCTATTCAGAATCTTATTAAACATGTTGAAGAACACGAATTGAATACTCAGAGTAACGCAGCGATTTTGGCAATCTGCAAAACCAATGAATACTACATGGTGATTACCGGAAATTTCGTTACCAATACCGAAGGAGCTGAGTTATCCCGAAAATTAGATATTATCAATGAAATGACTCGGGAACAATTGCGGGAGTATTATCAAAAAGTACTCAAAAATGAGGTAATTTCCCCCAAAGGAGGTGCCGGACTTGGCTTGATAGACATAGCCAGAAAATCAGGTGACAAGGTCGATTACCATTTAAAACCTATCAAGGAGGATTTATCTTTCTTCACTCTCAAAATAAAAGTAAACACGGGAGCATCTAACGCATAAGATTATGGAAAAATATTCTGTCTCTGCCAGAGATATCAGCCCAGAAATCCTAATGGATCCTGAATCAGGTAACATGCACCTCACAGGAACTTCTATCCCCGAAAACTCAGAAGAAGTCTATCGCCCAGTATTAAATTGGCTCAAAGCTTATGCTCCAAACCCTGCCGCAAATTCCAATTTAGAGGTAAAACTCGATTATTTCAATACCAGCTCCTCTAAATTTTTAATGGAAATCTTTCGCCTCCTGAAGCAAATAAAAGAATCTGGCCATGAGGTAGGTATCCGTTGGTTTTATTATGAAGATGACCCTGACATGCTCGAGGCAGGACAAGACTTCATGGACATAGTTGGATTGGACATGGAAATGGTCATCCTCGAAGAAAAAGTTTAATCCGTTTACCCGGTCCCTCCCTTGTTTTCCCGGGAATGAAAAAAAATAAATCTGCCTCCACTTCGCAACAGTTGAAAAGCCCCAAAGGTGCTGCCTATTGGTATGAAAACACTTGGGTAATTTTGGGTGTACTATTACTCCTTGCACTTACTGCCTATTTCACAGCATTCAATAACGAATTTACCAATTGGGATGATCAGGGGTATGTATATGAAAATCCACTGGTAACCAATTTTGACTTCTCTCAAATCGGTGTCATTTTCAGTACATTAAATATAGCTGGAAACTATCATCCCCTAACCATACTTTCATTAGGCTTGAACCATTATTTCCTGGGTGCAGATGCTTGGAGTTACATTGTGCTAAATGTTCTTTTGCATTCCTTCAATGCTTGGCTGATTTTCAGAATTGCCGCCCTACTCCACTTTCCCACTACAGCCTCCTGGGCAGCCTCCATTTTATTCCTACTGCATCCCATGCATGTGGAGTCTGTTGCCTGGATCTCTGAAAGAAAAGATGTGCTCTATACCCTATTCTGGTTATTGGCTTGGCAACAATGGATCGTCTGGAGGCAAAATCCTTCTCAGCATAAAAACGCCTACTGGCTTTGTCTGATTTTCTTCATCCTTTCCTGCCTTGCAAAAGGAATGGCCATTACCCTTACAGGAGTTATAATCCTCACCGATTGGCTTCTGATGAACAAAAAAATTTCCCTGAAAACTATTACCAGTGAATGGCGTTACCTTCCCCTTTTGGCTATATCAATTGGCTTCGGAATCATAGCCATCTTGGCTCAAAAAGCCCAGGGTACCATCATCGAAAAATCTGCCTATGATGGAATCGAATCCTTTTTACTCGTCTGTTATGGCTATACTTTCTATCTCATTAGAATGATATTCCCCTGGGGACTGGCGGCATTCTACCCCTATCCTGCCGCAGCTGGTAAAGCCTTTCCCCTAGAAGTATATGTTTCGCCTATGCTCATCCTCTTGCTCGCTTATGCCTTTTATTATTTCAAAAAGAAATTTCCAGATTCAATTGGCGTCAAAATGTATGGATACGCTATGCTATTTTATACCGGATGTATTCTCATTGTCCTGCAAATTTTACCAGTAGGAGTTGCCATTACAGCTGACCGATATTTTTATGTTTCTTCTATTGGACTGGCATTCGGATTTGGTTATCTGATTTCTTGGATGCAAACCCAATTCACCCCCTCCACTTCACTAGGCGCACTTGCCGCACTAACTCTTGCTTGGGGAGGACTCACCGCTCGACAGGCCAATACCTGGCAGGATTCAATTACCTTATTTCAAAATGTCATTGACTATCATCCCACCGCTGCCGTAGGCTACAATAATATTGGAACCATTTTAGGATTAGAAAGAAAAGATCAAACCGCCATTTGGTATTATCGTAAAGCGATTGAGTATAATCCAAAATATTCAGAAGCATGGAATAATATGGGCATATTATATAAAGATTTAGGAAATATTGATTCTGCTTTATTCTGTGCCCAAAAAGCCTTGGAAATATTTCCCCGATACCAAAATGCCCTGAGTAATTTAGGCAATATCTATTTTACTCTTCAACAGTATGATAAAGCCATAGAGCAATTTGCCTTTGCGTCCAGTATTGCGCCCAATGATGCCGGTATTTATCTGAATCTGGGTGCTGCCATGCAAATGAAAGGAGATCAGGCAGGAGCAGAACAAGCCTATCAAAAAGCATTGAGTATTAATCCGGGAGATTTCAGAGCCATGCATAATTTAGGGGATGCTCGATTTAATCAAAAAGATTATGATGGGGCCGAGCGCTATTACCGCACAGTATTGCAAGTAAAACCAGATGACCCCGAAGCCATTCGCAAATTAGGTCTGGTACAGGATTATCGAAGTGGGAAAATTAAAGATGCGCTCACCACCTATTTAGATCAAATAAAATCCAAACCAGAAGATGGAAAAGCGTGGCTCAATGCGGGTACAGAATACTTCTCTCAAGGAAAATATAAAGAAGCAATCTCCTATTTTGAAAATGCCTTAAAACGAGATCCGAACCTGCCCGAAGCATGGAACAATCTGGGCACTTCAAAAGGTATTACCGGTGATCCGCGTGGAGCGATTAAATGCTTTGAAAGATCTGTGGCCATTAAAAACGATTATGCCGAACCTCTGTATAATATGGGATTAGCCTATGGCCAATTAGCTGAAAATAATCAGGCCGTCAAATACTATCAACAAGCCGCCAAGCTCGGACATGTGGGAGCACAAAAAGTATTAAAAGACAATGGATATTCCTGGTAAGTATGAGCGACAAGAAAATAAAAAAAAACACTGCCACCCCATCTGATAAAAATACTAATCCCGAACGCGTATTGGGCTTAAAGACTGGTACCGATTCTCTTACTCATAAAGAAGTCCTCACTTGGTTAATAGGGATTTTGCTGATTACGGTTCTGGTGTATTTACCCGCACTTGGAAATGAACTAGTCAATTGGGATGATGATTCCTATATTATGAATAATCCTCTTATTTTGGATTTATCCTCAGCTGGTTTAATCAAAATATTTACTACATTTTATACCGGAAACTATCATCCCCTTACCTTATTATCCTATGCAATTGAACATAGCATCGTCGGAAATGAGCCATTTTTATATCACCTCAATAACCTAATTCTGCATTTAGCCAATTGTGCTTTATTGTTCTGGTTTTTGATACAATTTACAGGTAATAAAATAAGTACGGGCATCACCACCCTACTCTTTGCCATTCATCCCCTGCATGTGGAATCAGTTGCCTGGGCTGCCGAAAGAAAGGATGTACTCTATACCTTCTTTTTCTTCCTATCCATGATTTGGTATGAGCGCTATAAAACAACTCAAAAAATTAGTGATTATATTCTGTTAGTATTATTTTTTATCTTTTCCTGCTTATCCAAAGGAATGGCAGTTGTGTTGCCGGGAGCCTTGATAGCATTGGAATTTGCCAAAGGAGAAAAGCTATCCCTTAAAACCATTCTTCAAAATAAAATTCCTTTATGGGTAGTTTCATTAGCCTTTGGAATTATTGCCATTATTGCCCAAGAAAAAGCCATTCGGGACGAGAAGATTTTTACCCACCTAGACAATATTTTCATTGCCTCTTATGGATATGTTTTATATTTAAGTAAAACACTGGTTCCCTATCCACTATCTTGTTTTTATCCCTATCCCTTAAAGTCTGGAGGCATGTTGCCACCAGCCTATTATGCTGCAGTAGGAGCGGTATTAGTATCCGGGTTTCTAGCTTGGAAATACAGGAATAAAGCGCGTTGGGCAGTGGGGGCATTTTTATTTTTTGTGGCGACTATAATAATGGTTTCTCAAATTCTTCCTGTAGGAGCGGCTGTAGCCGCAGACAGATATTTCTATCTCGCTTCAGTCGGGATATTTTTACTCATTGGTGAAGGCATTCGACAGTTTATGGAGAAAAGACCCGCTCAGAAAAATGCCATTCTCGGAGTTTTCCTGGCACTCTCTTTGGCTTATGCTGGGCTTGCGTGGAAGCGGGTTCAAATCTGGGGAAATTCTTTTGTATTATTCTCCAATGTAATTGAGCAATATCCTTTTGCCACCTTTGCCTATAATAATATTGGCACTTATTTTCAATTGCGCAAAGAGCCTCAAAAGGCCATGGAATTTTATCTTAAAAGTGTACAGGTAAATAAAAATTATGACCTGGGTTATATTAATTTAGCCATTGCCTACAATGATTTAAAGCAATACGACAAGGCCGTAGAATATGGAGAAAGAGGCATGCAGCTCAATCCCAATTCCTATGATGGTTGGGCTTCTTTAGCATTTGCGTATGATAATCTGAAAATGCATGATAAGGCTATTGCTGCGTATAGAAAAGCTAATCAATTGCAGCCCGAAAATGAAACCATTATTCTCAATATGGCCAATGCGCTGAGGAATGGGGGCAAATGGGATGAAGCCATTGGACTGTACGATAAAATGTTGAAGGACAAACCCGACAATGCCGATGTCATGAATAATTTGGGCTATACCTTTGCCCAATTAAAACGCTTTGAAGAAGCCGAACAATTACTGCGTAAAGCCATGTCTATTAATCCTAAATTAGCTGCTATTTATAATAACTTAGGATATACCTATGCCATGCAGGGCAGATTCGCTGAGTCTATCGCTATAATGGAAGAATCCATTCGTCAAAATCCCTCCTCAGCCGAATCGTATAATAATTTAGGAAATGCTTATGGTATGCAAGGACAAAACGATAAAGCCGTGCAACTATTCCAAAAAGCCATTGAAGTAGATTCCACCTTCTCAGACGCCTGGAATAACTTAGGCATTGCTTACCTCAACCTCAAGCAAAATGATTTAGCCTTAGCCCATTATCTAAGAGCTGCGAAATTAGGGAATGTATCTGCTAGGTCATTTTTAGAAAGTCAAGGGGTAGATTGGAGAGGGTTAAAACCCTCTTAAAATTGAGATGCCCTTACGCTCGGGGGATGAACCCCCCCACAAATGAAGAGGCCCTTACAGGGCCGCGTGCAAGGCTGAGTCTTTAATTGAATATCTAATCCCATTGCTATTCATCTTTTAAACTCATAACTCATAACTCATAACTCATAACACATAAT
>JBEIHC010000104.1:0-10453 GCA_040381555.1 Bacteroidia bacterium | reverse complement strand
GGCTGTTAAACCTGATATATTCAGGTTTAACGGATATTCTAGATTTGGATAGCGAGATAGTATCAAATAAGTCTTTTAATCTTCGATGATGAATTTTCCCATTACATAAATAGTTATTGAACCCACTGTAAAATGCGTAGAGCCTATTCTTTAAATCCAAGGAGTTATTGCATAAACCAATAAAAAGCGTGCAATAATTATACTATCAATTTTAAAAAATTTCTGGAAATTATAATTGTGGTTTAGGGTAAACCCATTTTTTACCAATCGATTCCGAGGAAACCCTAAATTATTACTAGGCTAGATCTTCTTGAAAGTAGCTCATTTGTAAACTGGGTTATATGTGAACTCCATGAATCCAATGGACTTATACTTGATTGGTTTTATTCGAAATAATCAGACTCGCACTGGTGAAAATTTAAAATTGTGGATACTTACTTATTCTAAAAATCACTTTATTTTGACTCACAGTGTTTCTTATAATTATTTAATATTGCTTGCCACCCATTTTGTTGTAACTCCAATGGGTTTTCTGATTCAGCCTGAAAATTTACCGTTACCAGAGTATGGTTTTCTTGACTTTCAAAATAGATACTTACTTCCCTATCATCAAATAGGGTATAGCTTATTTTTTCAAATGGAATAATCTCCTGATAGATTGCTTCAAAATCAAATTCAAAACTCCCATCTTTTGCCGCCATGTGGGCAAAATATTTTCCTCCTACCTGTAAGTCGTTTTTTGCAGAGGGACAGTGCCAGTCCTCACTGGCAAAATTCCATTGAGTAATGTGCTCCGGGAGGGTGTAATACTCCCAAGCTTTTTGTTTGTCCGCAGCTATTGCAGCTTGGATTGTGAGGGTAGTTGTATTCATAAGAGAGATATTAATCCCAACAAATTATTGACAATAATTTTTACTATTTACCCCGCGTAAATAGTATCCTTTGCCATCCCATACACGACGGGTTTCGCTTTTATGGCATTCCTCTGAGCAACATCCTTCCGTCTTATCTGCGCAAGTGGGGCAAATTAAAAAGTGTAGGTTGCATTGAGTATTTGCACAATTAATCATTTGCTCGGTTGGGGCTTCACACAAGGCACATTTTCCGATCACCTTAGGGTTTACCTTATTTACGGGAGCTACAACGCGTTGGTCAAATACATAACAGGCACCTTCGAAGTTTTCTCCCCCTGCCTCATGTCCATAGCGAACAATTCCCCCATGTAATTGGAATACATTTTTAAACCCTTCTTTAAGAAGCAAGGCTGAGGCTTTTTCGCATTTGATGCCGCCCGTGCAATAGGTTATAATGGTTTTATCTTTGAGATCCGATATAGCCTCGAGCTGATTCGGCAGTTCTCGGAAGTTTTCAATGTCCAAAGTAAGGGCACCCGGAAATTTACCTACCTCAAATTCATATCTGGAGCGCGCATCTAGAATAACAACATCTTCCGGTTTATTTCGAAGAATTTCTTTGAATTCTAAAGGCTCAATATATTTTCCTGTTTCTTTTGTAGGATCCACATCTCGTTCGCCTAATCCTAGATGTACAATTTCAGATTTCACTCGTACATGTAGTTTATTAAAAGAATGCTTATCAAAAGGGTCGATTTTAAATTCAATCCCCTGAAATACTGGATGGGCTTTCATGTATTCCATGTAGGCTTCAGTATCGGCTTTTAATCCGGATACAGTGCCATTAATTCCTTCCTGAGCAATTAGAATGCGTCCAAGAAGATTGTGTTGCAAACAAAAGTTAAATTGTTCTATCCGCATCGCCTCGGGATCAGCAATATTTGTATAGCGGTAATACAATAAAACCTGATAGGGCATTTCTGTCGTTGTCATTCTTGCTAAAGATTAATCGGCAAAATTACAAATTCCGTCTGTGAAAGTCTGAAAAGGACATAAATCACTCTTATAATTGACCTCATTAGAAATGAGCCGCAAAGAGCAGATCTGGGTCCATATAGTCCAATCCGAACATATTGGCCAATGCTTTCTGGGTAATGTGTTTTTTAAAAGCATAAATACCGGTACGGATATTTCGATCGACAGAATGCAGGTCACTGAGAACTCCAGTATTGCCAATTTGGAGTAACATAGGGGTGAGGATATTGCTGATAGCTGCGGAGGCCGTATGGGGTACTCGAGAGGCGATGTTAGGCACACAATAATGGATTACCCCATATTTTTCGAATGTGGGTTTTTTATGGGAGGTAACCTCACTTGTTTCGAAGCATCCTCCCTGGTCAATCGAAATATCCACGATAACAGAACCTTCCTTCATTTCGGCAACCATTTCTTCCGTAACAATCACAGGGGTTCTGCCACTGGGTTTAAAAATGGCCCCAATCACTACATCTGCATTTTTGATGGCATCTCGAATGTAATTTTGTTGACTAACTGCGGTATATACTTTTCGACCTAATTGAATTTCCAGTCGGCGTAGGTTGCTGATGTTCTCATCAATCACTTTGATGTCTGCACCCAGTCCTAAAGCGGTAATAGCAGCATGGGTTCCAGCGGAACCTGCTCCTAGTATGGTTACTTGGGCAGGAGGCACACCCGTTATGCCACCCAGGAGTAATCCTTTTCCCCCATTATGAGAGGTTAGCAGTTCGGAAGCGATTAGAATAGAAGAGGTACCGGCAATCTCGCTCATCATCTGAAGCAGCGGAAGTGAGCCATCTTCCGATCGAATAAATTCAAAGCCAATTGCAGTGATGTTTTTACGCATCAATTCTTTTAGAAATTCCGGTGAAAGGGAACCCAGATGCACGGCGGAAATAATAGTTTTACCATCCTTCATCAAAGCCAATTCCTCCATACCAATAGGAGTGATGCGTACAATTACATCACAGTCTCGATAAATTTCTGAATGGTCATATACAATTAACCCTCCAACTTCTGCGTATTCCCGATCGGGATATTGAGCAGCTTTTCCTGCATCGTGTTCTACCATGACGGTATGTCCATTTGATACCAGAACGCCCACAGCTTCTGGTATTAGAGATACCCGGTTTTCTTGTAAAGAAAATTCCCGGGGTATTCCGATTTTTATTTGTGCCTTACTAGCATGGACTTTTTTCTCCAGTACCTGAGGGTTTGCCCAGGAAATTGGATGGATGGTTTCTGTCATATAAGAGCAATATACAAGGTTGGCATAACTTAAAACAGGGTTGAATCTACAGGTAGTATCTGAAGTGTGCGGCTTCCGGAATCGGTAAGTTCCATCTTAAGAGATAAATATTTCTTAGGTAAAAAGGAGGGAATCATTTCCGGCCATTCCAAGAAACAATAATACCCCGAGTCCCAATATTCTTCCAGCCCTAACTCCTGAGCTTCCTCTTCTGCTTCTATTCGGTAAAAGTCAAAATGATAAACAGGTCCTGCAGGAGAATGGTATTCATTAATAATCGAAAAACTGGGGCTTTTAGCAGTTTCAATTGTTTGGAGGTTTCGGCAAAAAGCCTGAACAAATGTCGTTTTCCCCGCACCTAAATCTCCTTGCAACAATACAATTTTATGCTCGGGAAAATCACGCAGCATTTCAGCAGCTAGATTTTCTGTATCTGCCAAAGTCTGAATTGTGATACTATTCCTTTCCTGAGTATTCATACCTTAATTTAATGTCACCCCCACTAACCACTAACCACTAACCACTAACCACTAACCACTAACCACTAACACCTAATCACTAACCCCTACCTCGGTGTCATATCAAAAAACTCTCCCCGTATGTCCCTACTCCGATCGATATTGTCATAATCAACCGTGTTGGAATCTTTAAATCGGGAAAGTAAATCCAATCGCCATCTAGGATTATTGGCTTCACCGTATTTGGTAGAGTGAATCAGTGGATATTCATTGGTGATTAAATCACTATCTGCAAACACAAAAATCACTCCGGGTTGTACGCCTAATTTGTTGTATGTCCAGATGTCGTATGGTACAGTGTTATTCATACTGGGATAAGTTTGAATATCATTGGGAATTCCATAAACCAGCAAAACTCTTCCTCTGTCAGTTTCCCAGCCATCGCGCAATCGGGACTTGTATTTCTGGTTGGCATATTGAATTAGTTTATGATATTCAAACCAGTTGTTAATTTCAGTGTATTGTAAGGGTTCGTTACGCCGCTTGTCCCAAAATCCATAGAAGAAACTTTTTTTATCTTCATAATTTTTGAGGGCTTTGACAAAATTCAACTCCGTTGCATTGCTGATAAACCTCAGGCAGGAGATGTGATAATCCAATTCTTGCTCTGTATAACTATAAGCGATATCGTACCGAGTAGAGTATTCGGCCTGCAGAGCCAGCTCATTTTGTTGTCTATAGACAAAAAACTTTTTCGTAGTGGAAAGCAATACTTCTCTTTGGGCATTAAGTATTTCTATCGAAAGAACATAAGTTTGGGAGGGTAGTTCAGAAATCATTAGGGTGCCAGTGAATACATCAAAAGCAGAACTGTTCTTCTTGATGGTGTAAATATATTGGTCTAATTTTTTTTCTGAATTGGCTTGACGAATACTGGCAGAGATATAATAAGGCGAAATACCCAACTGGGCACTGCGATAAATTTCTACATAAAAATTAAGGGAGTCTTGTTCGATAAAAGAACTGTTGCTTACCAAGGGGATATAATCCTTACCATCTGGCTTGGTTAGAATACCTGGATTTGCAGGCTTAGATCTAGAAAGGTAAAATTCCACCTCACTTAATTCTGTTTTTTCCAGTACGGAGGCTTTACATTCAAATTCCCTGACTGCGGAAACAACTTTTGGGGTATCTACATTTAGGTCTTTAATTTTTACAGTAAGGGTATAATTTCCTGGGGTAAGGGCGTATCGGTGTACATTCATCAAGTTTTGAGCGGCAGGAGTCTTACTGGCCTCTTCTTGGGGAGAACCACGAAGTTCTTCTTTGCTCAGTTCCGCGCTATTTAATTCATATTTTTCGGTGACAATAGATTTTCCCTCCTGTGAAATATCAAGGTCCACCAAAACCTTAGACTGAAATTTTTTCTGATCATTCTCTTTGTATCGGAGGCTATACCCATCAATATAGAGATAGACCTCTAGGTATTTTCCTCCTTTAGTATCTGAAAAAATATTCTGATCCAGAATAAAGTCAGGTTCCTGAGCCTGAGAACGAAGCGGAGTTAAGAACAGGCTGTATGCGGTAAAAATACACGCAAAAAGAGAGAGAGTACGCATATTAACAATTCAACCAAAGTTACAAAAAAATCCTAGGAATTGAAATCGTTTTCTCAGAATTGGACGAAAGATCTTTTTACTAACAGCCAAAGTATTGGAACAATCGCATTTTGACCAATTGGGTTGAGCGCGATATTCTCCCTAGATTTTCATTCTCGGATTTTGTTTTATTGTTTTGTTGCATGAATTTACCCCCCCTCTTGTTTCCCCCTCTTGCTTGGTTCCAATCTATGGGAACCATTTCGCTAGAGGGGAATTTGGTGAAACAAAGTCTGATGAATCGGTTTTGGATAAAAGCACCTAGTCAACCCATGTTGCTCATTGTGCCCGTGGCGCATATCGGGCGCACCCGCAAGTTTACTGAAACCACAATAGTGTATCAGGATTCTTGGCCCGTCCGGATGGAGCGAAGTATAGAATCTTGCTATCGGAAAGCTGCCTATTTCGAGCATTATTTCCCAGAAATTCAAACCCTGTTACAAACGCCATTTGAAAAACTACAAGAGTTGAATTTAGCCTCCCTGTCTTTGTTGGCAAAAGGAATGGGTCTTTCTACCAAGTGGAATTACTCAACAGAACCATTTGAGTTTTCGGAGAATATATTTCCTCCTAGACCCAATCAGGAAGTCGAGAAAGAACCTGCTCGATATCAGTTATTTGGATCTTTTGTTTCTGGATTATCCAGCTTGGATGCATTATTTCATTACGGTCCGGATGCGAGGCAATGCTTCATTCAGAAAGGTCTATAGCAGGTCAAGAGCTGGAACGAATTCAAAAGATTTCCAAAATTGATTGGATAATTTTGGCTGGTAAATTTTGTTTGGGCGTGCCGGGAAAATTTATCAAATCAGATTAGCATGAGGGTTTATTCTTAGTTTTGCACTATGGCATTTGCCTTTCATACAGACCCTGAATTATATTTTCGGCATCAATTTGAGCATGCCCGGGATTTTGTCATTCCCTTCATCGAGCAACAGGTACCCCTCCGACCAGGAATGCAGGTATTGGAAATAGGCTGCGGGGAAGGTGGGGTATTAAAAGCCTTTTTGGAGAGGGGTTGTACCTGCCTAGGAATAGATTTATCCGCGGATAAAATTGCCCATGGGGAGAAATTGTTGCAGGAATCAATATCCTCCGGGAAAATGGAATTTCTGGCCAAAGATATTTATGAAGTCGAAACAGAAAAATTACTGAATGGGCGTTTTGACCTGATTGTGTTGAAAGATACCATAGAACATATTTTTGACCAGGAAAAAATTATTCGTCAAATGAAGCGGTTTTTAAAATCTGGGGGAATGATTTTCTATGGATACCCACCTTGGTACATGCCATTTGGGGGGCATCAACAAATTGCTCGAAGTAAGCTTTTGAGTCGTTTACCTTGGTTTCACCTATTGCCCGCTCCTATTTATCGTTTGATACTCAAAGCTTTCGGCGAAGCTTCGGAATGTGTACAGGAATTAGTAGAAATCAAATCTACGGGTATTTCCACCGGTAGGTTTGAACGATTACACAAGCGGAATGGCTATGCTTTGGTTGCCCGTCGCTTGTATTTAATCAATCCGATATATGCCTGGAAGTTTGGATTACAGGCCAGAGAACTACCTTCTTGGCTGGCGGGGGTTCCTTTTTTTAGGGATTTTCTCTGTACTACTGCCTGGTATTTGGTAAAACCTGAAAGCTGATTTTTAAAACCCTTGCCGGGGATAACATTTTTCCTAATTTTGTTACATGGACTTTGTATTGACAGACCGACTGATTTTAATAGGGATTTCCCTGTTTACTTTGATTACCATTGCCGCTTATACGGTTTATGCTGAACGAAAAGTATGTGCCCTAATACAGCAACGCGTAGGACCTAATCGGGTGGGCCCTTTGGGTTTATTGCAGCCCTTGGCGGATGTAATTAAGCTCTTGCTCAAAGAAGACATTGTGCCTCTTTATGCCAATAAACTCCTTCATTTTTTAGCTCCTGTTATTTCCGTAACCTTGGCTTTGACCGGTTTGGCCGTATTACCATTTGCCAAAGGTTTATACATCGCAGATGTCAATATTGGCGTTTTGTATGTTTTGGCAGTTGGTTCCATTGCCGTTTATGGAGTAACTATTTCCGGATGGTCTTCCAATAGTAAATATGCCTTGTTGGGTGGCTTGAGATCCTCCGCTCAAATGATTTCGTATGAGTTGTCCATGGGTTTGTCCGTGATTTCAGTAATACTGCTGACCAATGAGTTCTTCGAAGGAACAGAATTTCTGAGATTGTCCTCGATTGTAGAAGCACAATCCTCCGTTTGGAATATTTTTCGTAATCCAATCGGTTTCTTGATTTTTACCGTATGTGCTTTTGCTGAGGCGAATCGTGCACCCTTCGATTTGGCGGAAGCAGAGCAGGAATTGGTGGGTGGATTCCACACTGAGTATTCCTCTATGAAGTTTGCTAATTTCTTTTTAGCGGAATACATACATGTAATTATCGGATCTGCCATGATTACCACCTTGTTCTTAGGAGGCTATATGTTACCCTTTCAAAGTTCAGTTGTGGCCCTGGGCGTAGCGGAAGATAGCATGCTGATGATGTTCCTACAAATTGGATCTTTCCTTGCCAAGGTATTCCTCTTTGTTTTCGTATTTATTTGGGTTAGATGGACTCTGCCAAGATTTAAATACAATCAATTGATGAATATCGGATGGAAATGGTTCTTGCCTATTTCCATTCTTAATATCATGGTATTAGCAGCAATTTTGCTATTAATCTAAAAATAATAAATCTTTTAACCCATTCTGGCGTTTAGAGATTAATAATTAAAAACGCTAATAGCCGAAAGGCTCATAATATGGATGCAAATTTTTCAAACCGGGTTCGCGATGTGATTTCTTATAGTCGCGAAGAAGCGTTGCGTTTAGGTCATGATTACATTGGGCCTGAGCATTTGTTGCTGGGTCTGATTCGAGATGGCGAAGGCGTGGCAATAAAGCTGATGCGGGATATGGGCGTGGATTTAGCCGATTTGCGTAAGAAAATTGAAGATGCCATTCGGGCAACCCATACCACCATTAATGTAGGTAATTTACCCCTGACCAAGCAGGCCGAAAAAGTATTAAAAGTTACCTATCTAGAAGCAAAATTGTTTAAAAGTGATTTAATCGGCACTGAACACTTGCTGTTGTCTCTGCTTAGGGATGAGGATCATATTGCAGCTCAGGTAATGGCTAAAGCAGGGATTAATTATGAGAATGTCGTGAACGAATTAAAACAAAGCGGGAATGTCCGTATGGCTTCTCCTTCCAGTGGCTCCGAAAAGTTCGAAAGCCCTGAAGGAAATGAGGGTGGAGATAAATCCAAAAAACCATCGAAATCTAAAACTCCGGTTCTGGATAATTTCGGTCGTGATTTAACCCGTGCTGCAGAAGAAAATAAATTAGATCCGATTGTTGGTCGGGAAAAGGAAATTGAAAGAGTAGCCCAGGTTCTGAGTCGCCGGAAAAAAAACAATCCGGTCCTGATTGGAGAGCCCGGAGTCGGTAAGACGGCAATTGCTGAAGGTCTCGCTTTGCGTATTATTCAAAAGAAAGTGAGCCGAGTATTGTTTAACAAGCGGGTAGTTACACTCGATATCGCCTCTTTAGTGGCGGGTACTAAATACAGAGGTCAATTTGAGGAGAGAATGAAAGCCGTGATGGCAGAATTGGAGAAATCTCCTGATGTCATTCTATTTATTGATGAATTACATACTCTGGTAGGGGCAGGAGGCGCATCTGGTTCTTTGGATGCTTCCAATATGTTTAAGCCTGCATTGGCCCGGGGCGAAATACAGTGCATCGGTGCGACTACTCTCGATGAGTATCGACAGTATATAGAAAAGGATGGGGCCCTCGAAAGACGCTTCCAGAAAATTATTGTAGAACCTACCAGTCCGGAGGAGACAGTTCAGATACTACAAAATATTAAATCAAAGTACGAGGATCACCATAATGTAAACTACACAGACGAAGCCATTGTGTCCTGTGTTTCCTTATCAGACCGATATATTTCAGACAGACATTTTCCTGATAAAGCGATAGATGTCTTGGATGAAGCCGGAAGTCGGGTTCATCTTTCGAATATTCATGTACCGAAAAACATTCTCGAACTTGAAGCCAGAATCGAAGGGATTAAAGTCGAAAAAAGTGGCGTGGTGAAAAGTCAAAATTATGAGGAGGCCGCTCGATTACGCGATGAAGAGAAAAAATGCTTGGAGGAATTAGAAACAGCAAAAGCTGAGTGGGAGGAAGAAACCAAGCAAAAAAGGTATGAAGTAACCGCTGAGAATGTGGCAGAAGTTGTGGCCATGATGACAGGTATTCCGGTTACCAAAGTGGCTGAAGGGGATGCCGCTCGTTTGGTAAACATGCAGGAAGATCTAAAGGCAAAAATCATTGGTCAAGATGCAGCGATTGAGAAATTAGTTAAAGCCATTAAGCGCTCTCGTTTGGGATTGAAGGATCCGAATAAGCCCATTGGTTCTTTTATTTTCTTAGGTCAAACGGGCGTTGGAAAAACCGAATTAGCTAAAGAATTAGCCAGGTATCTATTCGATACGGATGATGCATTGATTCGCGTCGATATGAGCGAATACATGGAGAAGTTTTCTGTCTCTCGCTTAGTAGGTGCCCCTCCGGGATATGTGGGATATGAAGAAGGCGGGCAGTTGACAGAAAAAGTACGCCGTAAGCCTTATTGTGTTATTCTCTTAGATGAAATTGAGAAGGCTCACCCAGATGTGTTTAATATTCTACTTCAAACATTGGATGATGGAATTCTGACAGATGGTTTAGGTCGTCGGGTAGATTTCCGAAATACCATTATCATCATGACATCTAATATTGGTGCGCGTGAGATTAAAGAATTTGGCTCAGGAGTAGGATTTGCCACTGCCGGAAAAGTAGCCAAGACTTTCGACAGCATGAAGAGTACACTGGAGTCAGCATTGCGGAAAGTATTTAGACCTGAATTTCTCAACAGAATTGATGATATCATTATTTTCAATGCATTAGAGAAGGAACATATTTTCCGGATTATCGACTTGTCCTTAAGTAAAGTTTTTGCCAGAATTAAGGATATGGGGTATGTGATTGAGATTTCGGATAGAGCCAAGGCATTTATTGCAGATAAAGGATATGATCAGCAATTTGGAGCACGACCTTTAAATAGGGCTATTCAAAAATACTTAGAAGATCCAGTCGCCGATGAAATCT
>JBEIHC010000103.1:0-10544 GCA_040381555.1 Bacteroidia bacterium | reverse complement strand
TTGATCAATTGGAATATGGGCCTGATGGCCGAATGTGGTTTACAGGGAGAGGAGATACTAACTTGTATCATAATTTGCAATACCCCCAAGACTCTTTTATGCATTTCATAGAATTCCCGAACATAAAAGGTCCAGCCTGCAATGTTAAATTCAATCAGGTTTATATGAATGGCAGAAGAGCACTTGCAGGCCTCCCCAACATGCCCAACTACAATCTCGGTCCGGTTGATGGTAGCATCTGCGATACCCTGGGCTTGAATGTGAGCAGAAATACTCTTGAGCCTTCCCCTCTGCCTCTTCCAAGTATTTACCCCAATCCTTCCGGTGGGCAGGGAGCGGTATTAATTATTCCTCAGCCTCAACTCACCAATCGTATTATTATTTATGATGCTACCGGCAAAATAATTTGGGAAATTCAATCCGATTCAGATACAATTAATTTACCCAGCCATTTACCTTTAGGTTTGTATCGGGTAGTGGTGAATGGAGGGGTGGGGGTGAGTTGGAGGGTGGAGTGAGAGGGCACCGCAGGGTAAAGGAGGGAATGGAGGAGCGCGGAGGAGTTGTGAGGGAGGAGTTATGAATTATGTGGAATGAGTAATGAGGGATGAGTTATGAGGGATGAGTTATGAGTTATGAGGGATGAGTTATGAGTTATGAATCGCTAATGGTTTAGGTGACAATAGAATTTAATATTTTATTTTGCACTCAGGCTTTCACGCGGCCCTGTAAGGGCCTCTTCCTTTCTCGGGGGCTTAAGCCCCCGATTTTTATCCAACCCTGTCAACGATATTTCTACTGCTGAGATTGATGCATCCGTTGGTGGAGAGAAGATTATTTATCTGAATAACACCATGAGGGATTTATTAGAAGTATATCCTATTTCACTCATCATTCATCACTCATTCTTCGGCGCATGGATCACCCCGGCAATCTCTTTCTGGCAAACGCCGTTTTCCAAATTAATAAATCCCTGTAAAAATACTTTGTCTTCTGCAGAGCCGCCGGGTGCTGGTTGAGTGCTTTTGGCAATCATCCAGGGGGAAGCTGATCCAGGCAGATCAAAAGCTGTAAAGCGAAAACTTACTTCTGTAAATTCTCCTATACAGGCACGCATGGCTTGCTCAGCCTCCGCTGGAGAAATTACCTTTTCAATATTGCGGGTATTTCCCCATTCCTGACGAATGGCATGCGTGTACACAATATTTCCATTTGCATCCTGAGTCCAACTCACTAGATCAATGACTTCAATTTTATACTCTCCAATTGTGAACCACCAGATAACTTTTTTCTCAGTATCCTCATCAATCATATTTGCTACTGAGAAATGGGCCTCTACATATTCTGGACTCATTCCGGAAGCAATAATTTCCAATTTAGACTCCTGTACCATTCGATGGATTCGCTCTGAGGGAAGTGAGGGACCAGTCGCGGGAGTTTCGGTGCTAAGCTGAACAGCAACTGAAGCTTTAGCATCGGGTTGAGGGGTACTATTTTCTATCGGTTTGGCCTTGTCTATGCTGCTAGATGTACTCTCAGCCTTCTGCTCCACATATACGGGTAAAACTTCTTTGCGTTTGTACACGGGTATATTTCGTTCATTTTTTCGAAGAGAAAAACATCCAGATAACAACAGCACAAGCGAACCAAATAAAATTGAGCAGGTAAATGGTTTCATAACAGGGTCTTATTTTAGATGGGTAAATTTACGAATCAGATTCTTCACAATCGGACTGATTTTCTCAATATTATAAACGAATAGAATCAGAAGCAAGAAAACGGATATACTTCCATACAGCCAGGCTCTCGATTCGTTGGGAGAAATTCTACCCTCATAGGTCATTTGTCCCTGAACAATGGGAATGATCAGCATGCCAAGAACTAGGCAGGCAAGCTTAAGCATTGACGGCTTGAACAGAGGTAATTTCCGGGGCTGCTTTTCTGATAGCCTGCTCAATTCCTGCTTTCATGGTCATATGGCTCATACTACAATCTCCGCAGGCTCCGATAAGTTCTAACATTACGACACCTTCATTTGTTATGTCCACCAGGCGTACATCTCCCCCGTCTGATTGTAAATAGGGACGAATGGTGTCTAATGCGGATTCCACTTTCTGCTCAAGGGCTACTGTTTTCACGATTATATCATTTAGAGGAAATTGCTGACTCAAAGGTACGGGAATTCTGCATAGACACCTGCCTGGCTAATTCCCCAGCTAATGCTAAATAGGCCTCAGCTACCTGACCTTCTGATTCCAAAGCTGCCGGCATACCTATGTCTCCACCTGTGCGTAAGCTTTCAACTAAGGGAATTTGGCCTAAAAGGGAAATTCCTTTTTCAATTGCAAGGTCTTTTCCTCCATCTTTTCCGAATAAATAATATTTTTTATCTGGCAGTTCCGGAGGGGTGAACCAAGCCATGTTTTCTACAATGCCCAAAATTGGAACCTTTACTGCCTCAGACTGAAACATGGCCATTCCTTTTCGGGCATCAGCAAGCGCAACGGCTTGAGGGGTTGTTACAATTACTGCGCCTGTCAAAGGTAAATGCTGAACTAAGGTTAAATGAATGTCTCCTGTTCCTGGAGGTAAATCCACAATAAGATAGTCTAATTCCCCCCATTCCACATCCGAAATAAATTGCCCTAAAGCCTTAGACGCCATGGGGCCTCTCCAGATAATGGCGTGTTCTGCAGGTACTAAAAAACCTATGGACATCATTTTGATCCCAAAGCGCTCCAAAGGTTGAATCCATTGTTTCCCATCCCGATTTACTGCCATAGGTTGTTCCCCAGACAGACCAGACATAAGCGGCAGGCTGGGACCATAGATATCGGCATCCATCAACCCTACTTTAGAACCCGAACGAGTTAAGGCAATGGCTAAGTTCATCGAAACGGTGGATTTACCCACTCCTCCTTTGCCTGAAGCAATAGCAATGATATTTTTCACCCCCGGCAGAACCTGATCTTTAGGGGTACGGGTAGAACTCACTTCGGCACTCATTTCCACCAATACCTCTGCTTCGGCATCTACTAACAATTGAATTGCCCGGATACAGGCATTTTGAATCATTTCCTTCATAGGGCAGGCTGGAGTTGTGAGCATCACTGTGAACGATACTTTTTTCCCTTCAATCCTTAGATTCCGAATCATATTCAGGGTAACTAGATCCTTTTTTAAATCCGGATCTTCAACCTGACTCAAGGCTTCCATTACCTGTTTTTCTGTGATCATTGTTGATGTGTGTTGATTTTCAATTTCTTAAAATATGACTTGATTCTCCCGAAATGGGTGGTTTTTTACTTTGTTGTGAAGAAAATAGTAAAACCCAAAGGTAGGCACTCCCACTGAAATATAACGAAGAATGTATAGGATCAGTTCGTGGAAAACATTTGCACATTTCAATAGATTTAAGTCTTGGTATTAGAGGTTGATATGGCAAAAGAGAGTCAAGGGACGCTTGCCAGGTTCTCCATTTTTGGCTTAATTTCGGTCAAGGGACGCTTGCCCAAAAGGGATTAATATCGGTCAAGGGACGCTTGCCAGGTTCTCCATTTTTGGCTTAATTTCGGTCAAGGGACGCTTGCCAAAAAGGGATTAATATCGGTCAAGGGACGCTTGCCAAGTTCTCTATTTTTGGCTTAATTCCGGTCAAGGGACGCTTGCCAAAAAGGTATTAATATCGGTCAAGGGACGCTTGCCAGGTTCTCCATTTTTGGCTTAATTTCGGTCAAGGGACGCTTGCCAAAAAGGGATTAATATCGGTCAAGGGACGCTTGCCGAGTTCTCCATTTTTGGCTTAATTCCGGTCAAGGGACGCTTGCCAGGTTCTCCATTTTTGGCTTAATTCCGGTCAAGGGACGCTTGCCAAAAAGGGATTAATTTCGGTCAAGGGACGCTTGCCAAGATTACCATTTTTGGCTTATTTGCTGTCAAGGGACGCTTGCCCCGACTACCCAAGTCTAGCTTTTATAGTCTAGGTACTATAGCTACCTATAGCTCCAATCAGGTTTTCTCATCTACAAGGTACCCTTGCCTCTGAATCCCCGCACTACGCTTTTATTCCTCCAGGTACCCTTGCCCCAAACCCTAATTCCATGTCTTTTTCCATAGCCGATTTACCCAACCCTCTCTTTATTTTCCTAATTTTACCCTTAACAATTTACCCTTATGACCCGATTCTTAATCTGCCTTTGGATTCTTGTTTTCTGCTCCTGTAACTCGAATTCTGACCAATCCCAACAACATTCTAATTCCTCCAACAATACAATTTCACAAACAGAAGCCCCCCTAAGCTCAGCCGACTCTCTACATGCCCAGTTTGCCCTATGGCTAAGTGGATTGCAGACTCAGGATTCTTCAGTTCTTTATCAAAATTATTGCAATTCCATAAATAAGGCTTGGCAGAAAGTAGAAAAAACTAAAATTCAGCCAATTATTATTTTTAGAGATAGTTTTATCCCGGAAACCCAAAAGTTCTCAACCCTATTTTATCCCTTTTCTGGTGGTGATTTTTTATATGCTCATACTTTCTTTCCGGATGTAGACACCTTCATACTGGTTGGGTTAGAACCTGCAGGAACTTGGTTCTCAAACGATAGCCTTTCTCCCGAACAGCAAGAAACCTATCTCTCTAACCTGAATCAATCCCTTTTCTTCTCTAATGAATTAGGGTTCTTTCGCACGCTCAGCATGGAAAAAGAACTGAATCAAACCTTGCTGAATGGTACCCTTCACCCTATTTTGTTTTATCTCAGTAGGTTGGGTTTTGTGCTTAAGCGCATTATCCCGCAAACATTTTCTCCACAGGGCTACCTATCCCCGGCTAAAGATTCAGCTTCTCATTTTGTCAATACCCTGGAATTCTCACTGCCCAATACAAATAAAGTAAAAACCCTCATTTATATTTCCCAAGATTTGTCCAACTCAGGATTAAACTCCAAACCAGGTTTTGTCAACTTCATCCAACAAAGAGATTCATTTGCGGTTTTTCTGAAAGCGGCCTCTTATTTGTTACATCAGCCTTCCTTTAGCACAATGAGCAATCTCATTTTAAAGAAATCTTATGCCATTTTACAGGATGATTCTGGTCTTCCTCTGAGAAATTTAAGGAAAAACTTTCCCCATATTCAAGTGTTTGGAGAGTATTACAAAACTATTTCATTGTTCTCCTCTTTCTATCAGGAAGACTTAAAAACGCTGTTTCAAGATTCCTCTCAGGTGAAAAACCCAGGCTTTATAATAGGCTATAATCAAAAATTCCGACAAACAAATCTGATTTTTGCGCAAAAAATGCGAACTTTGTAACCGATTTATGAAAATACTGTCTATACTATTCCTGGGAATATTATCCTTGACCAACGCTAATGCGATTGGGACGAGGGATTTTTTCGGGGTTAGTCAGGTATTTCCAGATGATCCAATTCGTAAATCTTCTGATACCACCCAGATAGCTCGAACTTATCATTCTGCTTATGAGCAAAATTGGGATCAAAGACAAATTTTTGCCTACTTAGGTGAACCCAAAGAATCCTTTTCAGATGCTGAAATTGCAGATAAAATCCGCGGTTTGAACTATGCAATACCTAGCTCAGGAAAAATCTGGAGAGGTTTTGGTAAGGGACACAAAGGCATTGACATTGATCTCAACACCGGAGATCCAATTGCTGCGGTTTTTGAAGGAAAAGTTCGGTATGCCATGTATAACAGAGGCGGTTTTGGGAACTTAGTTATCATTCGTCACCCCAATGGACTTGAAACTTGGTACGCGCATTTGTCCAAAATAAAGGTTAAACCTGACCAAGTGATTGAAGCGGGTCAGATTATTGGCTTGGGAGGATCAACTGGCAGAAGCCGTTCTCCCCACCTACACCTAGAATTAAGATACCGCGATGTGGCCATCGATGTCCAAAAATTCATCGATTTAGAGAATAAAACCCTTACTCCGCTGGTTTCAATGGGGCAAGAACCAGTTCCTTCGGAAAATGATCCACGATTTTCGGAGGCTACTCTTCTGCCTGAAGGAACAGAGACCCAAGTAAATTCTTCAACTCCTGTCGTACAGGAACCTGAAACCCCTCAAGAAGTTTGGTATCGGATTAAATCCGGAGATACGCTGGGTAGGATTGCTTACCGCAATGGTACTACCGTTTCGGCTTTGTGTAAAATGAATAGAATTACGCCCAAAACGATTCTTAAAATTGGCCGCTCCATACGCGTAGGCTAATCTTCCCTCATGGCAGGCGATGCCCCTTCCCCAAAGTATAGTTCCTTTACTGCTTTTACTCTCGTAGTTGCCAGTATGGTAGGTACAGGTGTTCTCACCAGTCTTGGTTTTCAAGTGGCTGTGCTTAGTCAGGGATTTTCTTTACTTACTCTATGGGCTTTAGGGGGTATTGCCAGTTTATGCGGGGCCATGTCCTATGCAGAACTTGGAACTCGTTTCCCCGGTTCCGGAGGCGAATACCGATATCTTTCTAATATCTTCCACCCTGTTATTGGTTTCGTTGCCGGATGGTCATCCTTTGTTGTCGGATTTTCTGCCCCAATCGCGGCATCCGGATTGGCATTTGGCAGTTATCTAGTCAATGCTCTGGGCTGGCCCGAAACAATTCCCGGATGGCCAATTTCTTCCTCTATTCTGGCTGGATTGGTTGCAGCTACTTGCCTAACCTTTATTCATGCATTATCCCACTCCCTGAGTGGTGGGTTTCAAGTTATCTTTACCTTATTTAAAATTTTGATTATCCTCGGCTTAATTGCCATTGTCTTTCTTGCTCCTAATGTCGGAATCGATTTTACCCCAAATGTTGATGCTTGGACCGAAATGATTAGTCCCGGATTTGTTATCTCACTCTATTTTGTTTCCTATGCCTACTCAGGTTGGAATGCCTCTGCCTATATAGCGGGAGAAATCAAAAATCCAGAAAAAAACTTACCTCGCAGTCTGATAACAGGTACTCTAGTTGTCATGGTCTTGTATATTGCCATCAATGCCGCTTTTCTTTGGACAATTCCTTTACCGAATCTGAATGGTCAGGTTGATGTGGGGCTGATTTATACTCGCACCATTCTAGGATCTAATGCAGGTGATTTTTTGGGCATTTTAATCGCTCTCCTGCTCATTTCCGGAATGAGCTCTATGATTATCGCCGGCTCTAGGGTAGGGCAGACTATGGCCGATCATTACCCCAATTTGCAATTCTGGGCTAAGCGGAATTCCTATGGAATCCCCATACGCGCACTCGTATTACAATGGCTGCTAATCGCTGGATATCTCCTCACCGCATCTTTTGATCAGGTAATCTTATACATCGGATTTGTGCTAAATCTTTTTGCCTTCCTGAGTATTCTTGGCCTCATGATTCAGAGATATCGTACCGGAAATCCTAGTACCGGATATTTGGTTCCTGCTTATCCTTGGGTGCCCTTGATCTTTCTTTCTTTTAGCTTTTGGCTCATGCTGTATGGCTTACTCTATAGACCTTGGGAGTCTTTAATTGGCGTAGGCGTATGTGCATTTGGCGCAATTCTTTGGGTGCTTATCCGAAATAAAAAGTAAATGAATTTATTGATTGTTTTCATTCTCTGTTTGATTGGATCTCTCGCTTGCGATTCTGAAAACGCTCAAGATAATCAATTGTTAATAAGTAAAAACATTTATAATTCGACAGGTGAAAATGGGGGTAATTGGAATTTCGAATCTGCTGATACCCTCTTCCTCGAGAAATGGCTGCAATCTAAAAAAGGAATCCTCCATCAGGTTTATCAAGCCTCTGATAAACATCGTCTCCAAATACTCTTCACCCGTATTTCTGTCAACAATAATGGAGATACCCTTATCAGGCATTATACTTTCCGGAATAATCCCAAAGCTTATCACAATCCTGCAAGTACTGTCAAACTTCCAACAGCCTTGTTTGCACTTGAAAAATTAACAGATCTTTCCTCTAAAGGCTTTTATTCTGAAACACCTTTTCGCAAATCCGGCCTTCCTCAGTATTGCATTGCCCCTCAAACTTACTTGATACCCGGAGCAAAAGAGAGTCTGGATATGAAAAATACAGTAGCCCTTGCATTATCCGTCAGCGATGATCAGGCTTATAATACCCTGTTTGATTTTGTAGGCAGAAATCACCTGAATAAACGCTTAGATGCTTGCGGGTTTACTCAATCTCGTATTCTTCAAAAATTTCAACAATCCTGTAGCTTGGATGATGCCCGATTTAGTCCCGGTTTTGATTTTTATAACGCCTCCGGAAAATGGCTGGAATTATTCCCTACTTCCCACGATACTTCTCATTTGCCTTGGCCAGAAATGAATGATTTCAAGGTGGGAAAGGCACACCTCAATAACCAGAATCAACTCATTCCCCAAGCCAGAAATTTTTATGGTGGAAATCTCCTGCCTCTGGAAGAATTACACCGAATGCTGGCCAAACTTTTTATGCCCAATTTGTTTCCCCCGGGGCAAGAGTACCTTCTAAATTCGGAAACAGACTCAATCCTGAAATGGGCATTATGGGTAAAACCCGCTCATTCCGGAATTCAAAAACTGAGGAACACTCCCTATCACGATGCTTATACTTCCTACTTTTTCTCTGGCAATAATCCCGAAATCTCATTACCCGAAAATCTGAAAATATATAATGTCGTTGGACAATCTTATGGCTTTTTGACCGAATCAGCCTATTGCCTAAATACCCGAACTTCTGAAGCTTGGATTCTCTCTGCAACCCTATATGTTAATGAAAATGAAATCATCAATGATGGAAAGTATGAATATCAGAAAATAGGTTTTCCATTCCTTAAATCCCTCAGTTGGGACATGCTTTCGATTCCTTAATTCAGGTTTTTCTCTTTTTCAAAAAAGAATTCTGTATTTTCACCCCTGAACCTCAATCGCATGGACTTAATCCGGGAAATACTCAACAAATTATCCTTGCAGGAAATTAAGCGCATTCGTTCTCATATTAAGAACAATCCGCATGAATATGACAAAGTTGAAAAACTGTTTGAGCTCATCAATAAGTATCCCAATCAAGAAGAGAATTTTTATTCCCAAAAATTATACAAGCAAGATGCCGGCAATAGTTTTCGGGTTACCAAAGCCCGATTAAAGCGGCTCATGGAAGAATCCTTGCTCAATGAAAAGAGTCTCAAAGAATATGATGCGGAATACATCATCGCTTTTTTGGCCGCAAAAAAACGATTATTGCAAGGGGAAATTCTGATGGGTAGAGGAGCTTATACTGCTAGTAAGAATCTCCTAGAACAAGTTATCGCTTCAGCTAAAAAATTCTATTTCATGGATGAATGGTTTTATGCTCGGATGCTATTATTCCGGCATTCTTGCAACAGCCTAACGGGCACAGAGCTGATGAAGGAAGTAGAAGAATTGCAGCAGCTTCGGCAATTTGTCTCTAAACTTCAAGAAGCAGGTATTTTGTATTACCGCCTTTCTGGATTGTTGGCCTCCACAACTTTGAGGGAAGAAAAAGAGTTCTTGGATGCACGCAATACAATTGAAGTGCTTCGCTTAATTTGGAAAGAAACCAGTATTCCTCAGACAGGTTTCTACTATTTAAAAACTGCTATCTATTATTACCAGATTACTTACGAGTATTCGAAGGCATTAACCTATTGTCAGGAATTATTAGAATTGGTGCGTACTGCTCCTGCTCTGCAATCCCACCAAAGGGAAGGAGCTGCCTTGTTGCAATTATCTGAAGTATGTCTCAGAGCCGGTGAGTTTAAAAGAGCAGAAACTTTTATTAAGGCTACTTTGCAATTGTATAAGCCAGAAGAGGTAAATTATTTGATAGCCCTAGAAACCGCCTTTCGGATCAGTCTTTTCAATGGCAACTATGTACGATGTACCGAAATATTGGGCGAGGCCAATCAACATTCTGCTTTCTCCATTTCAAAACTCAGAGCAGCAAGGTGGAAATATTTTGAAGCAGCTCTAAACTTTAAGCAAAGTAATTTTAAACAGTGCATCCGATTGCTGAATGAAGCTACTCCTGTTATGTCAGATAAATCAGGTTGGAATATTGCCCTCCGTTTATTAGAAATTATGAGCTTGTTTGAATCTGGGAAACGAGATCTGCTTGAAAGTAGGATAGAAAATCTCAAACAATTTGCCCGCCGTAATCAGCAAGAGGATGATTCCACTCGGGCACGCCTACTCACGGATATTATTTCTGTTTGGCATAAAAATGATTGGAATTTTGCTCAAGCAGGTTCCTATCTCCGCGATGAAATGGCTAGACTCGAAGCCTATCATAATAAAGTACCCTTCAATCCCGCTTCTTTTGAATTAATCCGGGTGGAAGAATGGATTGAATCTCATACAAAAAATTGACACCTGCGTATTGCCTTAGTCCTTACCCCAATCTCCCATGACAAGAGCGCTCTCTTTTGCTCCTCTACGGTCTCTTTTTTTGTATTTTTTGTATACCCTGAAAACTTAGCCCTCCCTCCGTTTCAACAACTACCCCCTAACAAATACCCCCTAACAACTACCCCCTAACAACTACCCC
>JBEIHC010000102.1:0-10620 GCA_040381555.1 Bacteroidia bacterium | reverse complement strand
ATGCAATTAATAACCCTGAAGTTCTGGGATCTGGATGCGGGCTGCAATTACAAGCTGTTTATTTAAATGGTGAGTTGTTAAGAAAAGCAAATCTTCCCAGTTTCTCCAACTACTACCTCGGCGCCATCCCCAACTCTCTCTGCGATACCTTAGGTCTCTCCAATCAAAATCTTATACAGTCTCCCCAAATAGATTTATATCCCAATCCGGCTACAGAAAAAATATATTTGGATTGGCCGGATGGGCCTTTTCACTTTACCCTGCGCATCTTTGATCGCTCGGGTAAACTTATGCATCAGGAATGTATGGAAAACACCGGTAAACAGAGCATTCCTTTAATTAAATATTCGGCAGGTATCTATATGCTTCAGGTAGAGGATGAGAGGGGGAGGAGGATTAATCGGAGGTTTGGGGTGAATTGAGAATGGACAATTGTCCATTTTTCCGTCCTTATTCTCCGGGATAAATCCTTAATTTTGCCTTAGATGCAAAAAATTCTGATTCTGGATTTCGGATCTCAATATACTCAGCTGATTGCCAGAAGGGTACGAGAACTCAATGTTTACTGTGAAATTTATCCCTGGCATAAAGCCGCTCAAGTCGCCGGAAAAGAACCCTGGTTGGGCGTCATTCTTTCGGGTGGTCCTGCTTCTGTAAACGATGAAGGTGCGCCTTATCCTGATATTTCTCCCTTTCTCGGAAAAATCCCTGTCCTCGGAATTTGTTACGGTGCTCAACTCATTGCCAAACAGGGTGGGGGAAAAGTAGAACCTTCCATCAGTAGAGAGTATGGACGAGCCCATTTAGGCGTTAAGTCTGATTCTGTATTTTTTGACCAAGTTGCCCCGCACTCTCAAGTTTGGATGAGCCATGGGGATTCCATTACCAGTATCCCTTCTGGTTTTGTTTGCACTGCCTCTACTTCGGATGTGCACTTTGCCGCTTACGAAGATTCTGCTCGTCAGATTTTTGCCGTTCAATTTCATCCGGAAGTGGTGCACTCTCAAGAGGGCAAAACCATGATCCGCAATTTTGTGATGAGCATTTGTGGCGCAATTGGGGACTGGACCCCTGCACGATTTATCGAAGATACCATCGCTGAGATTCAGCAAACTGTTGGAACCGATCAAGTGATTTGTGGTTTGTCGGGAGGGGTGGATTCTTCTGTTGCAGCTACTTTGATTCACCGGGCCATTGGGCAACATCTTACCTGTATTTTTGTCGATAATGGATTGTTGCGGGAAGGGGAGTATGAGCAGGTAATGCAGTATTGCTCAACTTTGGGCTTGAAGGTAATCGGCGTCAAAGCGGCCGACCGTTTCCTTTCCCAGTTATCCGGAATTTCTGACCCGGAAACCAAGAGAAAAATTATCGGAAGAGTGTTTATCGAAGTGTTTGAGGAGGAAGCGGGAAAAATTCCTGGAGTGAAATGGCTGGCACAGGGGACTATTTATCCTGATGTGATTGAAAGTGTTTCGGTGCATGGGTCTTCGGTTACGATTAAATCGCATCATAATGTTGGCGGATTGCCGGAGCGCATGAATTTGAAAATCATCGAGCCCTTGAGACTATTATTTAAAGACGAAGTACGGAGGGTGGGAAAAGATTTAGGGATTCCCGAAGATTGGATAAACCGGCATCCTTTTCCAGGACCAGGCTTAGCCATCCGGGTGATTGGGGCGGTGGATGAAAGCCGTTTGTCTGTATTAAGAAAGGCAGATGCCATTTTTATTGCCGCCTTGAGAGAATCGGGATTATATGCCGAAACCTGGCAGGCATTTGCGGTGTTATTGCCTGTTTCCTCCGTTGGGGTAATGGGTGATGAAAGAACTTATGAGAATGTGCTGGCATTACGGGCTGTTACCAGTACAGATGGTATGACAGCTGATTGGGCAGAATTACCGCATGCCTTTTTAGCTTTGGTTTCTTCCCGAATTATTAATGCGGTGAAAGGAATTAACCGAGTCGTGTATGATATTAGTTCTAAACCACCTGCAACCATAGAATGGGAATGATCTCAAGATATAAAAGTAGTTGGATATCCTTGAGTATGCTTCTTTGCTTACACTTGTTGCAATCCGTGTATGCTCAAACGCCCATCCCGGATGATCCTAAGGCAAAAGAATTACTCGACTTAGGTAAGAAATATCTTAGAACCGGAAATGCAGAAGAAGCCGCCCTTACTTTGGAGCAGGTCGATAAAACGAAATTTAATACCCGTTCTACAGCGGCAATTTATTTATCCGGAATAGCTTGGCTCGAAGCCGGAAATAAAGACAAAGCACTGTCTAAATTTAATCGTATATTAAATTATTATTCAGAATCTCGCTATGTAAATGAAGCCCGATATCACAAAGCCTTACTCTTGATGAATGGTTTGGATACCCGGGAGTTTGGCTTAAAAATGATGATGGATGCTTCCGATCAATCAAAGGACCGAACTTTACAAGGATTAGCTAAAGAAGCTATTAGTAAATTTTTATATTTTGAGGCTGATATACCTTTTTTGGTGTATTATTTAAAGGTTGTTCGGGAATCCTATAAAAATTTAGTAGCTGAAGCCTTGGCCTGGCAGTATCTGCAAGCAAAACAATTTGCGGAAATTATGCCCTTGCTCCATAAGGTGGATAGCACCGGAAAAAGATTAAGCCCCAGGTTAAAAGCCATTCAGGAAAAATGTGCAGGCCTGAAGAATCAGGTAATTCCTACTGCCCAAAAATTATCCATTGCGGTGTTAATGCCCTTCTTCGCCAATGAGCAGGATTCAGCCAATCCGGTTAGTTCCCGTTCTTTGGTTTCAACCGAATTTTTAGAAGGCATGCAAATGGCTATACAAAATCAAAAAGAATCTTTCCCATTGGAATTAGAATTAGTTGCATTTGATGTAAGAAGAGATAGTGCCCTTACCCGAAAAATATTAAATCAGGAATTTGCCAAAAATCCGGTAGATGTAATTGTCGGATCTTATTATAATAATGAAAGCCGGGTCATTGCAGACTGGTGTGAGCAAAATAAAATTATCCATATTGTGCCCTATTCTCCAGAAGCTTATTTAGGGAAAGATAAAAAATATGTACACCTAGCATCTCCATCCCTCAATACCCATGCCCGTAAATTGGCGGATTATGCCGTGAATCTTCAAGGCTATAAAAAAATTGCGGTATTCACTTCCGATGAAAGAATTACCAAATTGTTAGCAGAAGAATTTGTGGCCAAAGCTACTGCCTTAAAAGCAGAAACTTTAGTAAAAAAATATTCTATCAATGGAGATAAAGCCCAAGCTCAAATTCCAGATTTAGTCAAGCAATTATCTGGACAAAATTTTGACGCCGTGTATATTCCTGATGGAAATGAAGAAATAGCCGGAATGATTCTCAGTAATCTGAAATTAAATCGATTGCAGATGGCTATTTTAGGATCTCCCGAATTCCGGAATTTTAGGGCAATCGACAAAGAATTGATGGATCATTTTCTGATACTTTTTTCGGATGCTGTGTATGAAATGAATAAGCCGGAAGAATCCGAAGTCTTGGTGCGTACTTATGCAGAGGAGTACAATCAACGGCTTACCCTCAATGTGATGCGTGGGTATGACCTCATGAATTGGTTGATGCAATTAGCCACTCAGGCGGATAGTAAATCGGATACAAAAGAATCTTGGATAAAAAAGAAGGTGCCTTTTCGGGGCATCAATCAGAATTTTCGTTTTGAAAACCTCCCCGATAATCAGGCTGTATTTATTTTAAGAATGGAAGGTCGTACCATTGGCAAAGCACATGAATATTAATACCAGCAAGCAATTATTTGAACAAGCTCAGGGCTTAATGCCGGGTGGGGTAAATTCTCCAGTAAGGGCATTTAAATCTGTCGGAGGAACACCTGTTTTTATGCACTCTGCCTTCGGGGCTTGGATGAAAGATGTAGATGGAAATAAATACCTGGATTTAATTAACTCCTGGGGACCCATGATACTCGGTCATGCCCATCCTGCGGTGGTGCAAGCCGTGCAGGAAGCAGCCACAGGTTCTTTCTCCTTTGGAGCCCCTACAGGTGCGGAAGTGGAGATGGCAAGCCTACTCTTGAAACTGGTCCCTTCGCTGGAAAGAGTGCGCATGGTGAATTCCGGTACAGAGGCCACCTTAAGTGCCATACGGGTAGCCAGAGGATTTACCAATAGAGAAAAGATCATCAAATTCGAAGGCTGTTACCATGGTCATGGGGATAGTTTCCTCATTGCTGCCGGTAGTGGTGCCATGACCTTCGGAGTGCCTGATAGTAAAGGAATTACTGCCGGAGTTGCTCAAGACACCTTGACCGCACCTTATAATGATTTGGAAGCAGTCAAACAACTCTTCGCTCACAATCCGGGTAAGATTGCTGCCTTAATTCTAGAACCTGTCGTGGGCAATATGGGTTTAGTAAATCCTGAGCCGGGCTTTCTCCAAGGGTTAAGGGATATATGCACCCAGGAAGGCACTGTTTTAATTTTTGACGAAGTTATGACCGGCTTTCGGCTTTCGGCTGCCGGGGCTCAGGGATTGTTGGGTGTCAACCCGGACTTAAGCACCTTCGGAAAAATCATTGGCGGTGGCTTACCGGTTGGGGCTTATGGAGGCAAAAAAGAAATTATGGACATGGTATCTCCTGCAGGACCCGTCTATCAAGCAGGCACACTATCCGGAAATCCTGTTGCCATGGCTGCCGGATTGGCAACCCTTCGCTTAATTCAAGCAGATGCCCAGTTTTATGCTCGTCTGGAAAAAACTTCTGCCAGCATTGAATCCGGCATCTTACAAATCTTTCAGGAAAAAGGTATGCCTATTTGCTTTAATCGTCAGGGTTCTATGTTTACTGTATTTTTTACCGAAGGCCCAGTACGCAATTTGAGTGAAGCGAAAAAATCTGACACTGCCTTATTCGCAAAATATTTTCATGCACTACTAGACCAAGGAGTTTATCCAGCACCCAGTCAGTTTGAAGCGATGTTTATCAGCGCCGCAGTAGGGGAGCAGGAAGTGGGGTATTTGTTGGATGCGGTAAGGGGAGCAGTGAAGGGGATGTAAGGGGGAGTTTTTTTACCGCAGAGGAAACGGAGTGCAAACAGAGAGTTCTGTTGAAATTGGTTTTTACTCTTGTGATTTTGTAGGTTAATTTTGGTGTGATGGCAAATGGAGGATATTTTTTGGAGGAGTGGTTACTTTGAAATTTGTTTGGTACTTGTTGACTTTTTCTCAACCCCTTTACTGACTTTAGTTAGATAAAGATTTAGGTAATTGTGCACCAACTATAAATTTCATGAAGCGAGTCTATGAATACTTTTTACCTGAATAAGTTTGGATGCATATTCGAGGCAAGCAAGGATGTCTTCCTTTTCTAAATCCGGATAATCAGATAGTAATTCTTCGATTGACACTCCAGAGGTCAATAACTCAAGCATATTTTCAACAGGATATCTCAGGCCTCGAATAGTAGGCTTTCCATGACATATGTCTTGATCTATAGTGATTCTTGAAATTAGGCTTTTCATATTCATTATTCTCCATAGCTAATTTACTCAAAATTGATTGCTAAGTTAACTGTTGTACATAGACTTTCTAACTTGTTTGCCTCTAATCAAGTCTAGCTATAGGAATTTCACCTTTACCTTTTCAAACTTGTACTTGCCAGTAGAAATGCATATCCTGATAATCCTGATTCAGATAATATTTATTCCGGACGATAAACCCATCCTTACTTCTTGAGAACAACGAAGTAATCGAGGCACCCACCATCGTAGCCTCTACATGCCTAATCAAAATTGGCTAAGAGCAAATTTGTTGAATTATAAGAACGGAGTATATCTTAAAGATTGTGAAGAGCCATTTGTACGAAGAGAATTATATTTCTCAAAGTTCGTTCATTCTTTAATAGAATAAATACTAGGCAATCTTCATTTTCTCTCGGGTCTAGGAATAATTACCCGAAATTGTTCTGCTTCGATTTCGTTGTAAAATTCAATATTGGGTTGTTGTTCTAAGGCTCTTTTGATTCCAGAGCCAAGTCCTCTGCAGGGTAAGCTGTGCAGGGCATAACTGACCATTAAATTATTTCTCACTATTGGATTGCCATATTTTAATTCTTCGACGCTCAGGCTATTGGGTAAACTGCCAGGGCTGATGATTTCAATTCTATTATCAAAAACAAGCAAACGAATGGGCGCATTTTTAAGGTAATCTCTATGAATTAATGCATTCTCTAAAAGTTCTTGAAGGGCTATTTCTGAAATTTCTAATATTCCGAGAGAGTTAAAATTTTGACCTTGCTGAGTATGCAATAAGTTTCGTTTAAAGAAAGCCATGCCTTCTTCAAATAGGGTAGGTATAGTGCCAATTAAATCTCTGCTATCCCTGTATTCTGTTCCGCCAAGGCTATTGCCATAAAAGGCAACAGCTTTAATACAAAGGGCAGGTTTAAATGATTGAGGGTTTCTACCAAAAAACAATAGCCCAGCTAAGGTAATATTCTCCCCTCTCATTACTCTCTTTGCTTTTAAAGCTTCTATATAAGACAAGCCCAGTTGGGCATAGTGTGTTTTGAATTCTCGATTAAAATAGTCTTCAAATTTGTCTTTATGAATATCATCCTGATTGGCCTGAAGCACCGGTATTTCATCTGGAAATAAATTTTTCCCTTTACTCAGTAACCTGGCAATTTCCTCGTTACTGGTTACTTTCCGTTTATTCGCTCCATTTTTTAAAAAGATAATTCCATCCTTGTCTTTATAGGGTTTATCCAACCCTTCTGGAACCTGCACTACAATAATTTTTTTTCCCTCAATAATTAGATTCTCAGTTTCAATAAAAACAGGAGGCTTTATCAACTCATTGGCTGCATTCACGAGCAGATTACTGATTTTTCGAATTTCATCATCACTTAACCCATCGATTTCCCAAGTATCATCTTGTACTCCAATTAGAATCATTCCACCTTTGCTATTGGAAAATGCCACCATTTCCTGGGCAATACTGAGTTCGTTATTCACCCTTACCTTAAATTGCACAGTAGAAGTTTCTCCTTTGCTGATAATTTCTTTTATGTTCACTTCATTCATTCTGCCCAATTGTGATTGCTTGGTTTATTTCATTCCCACAAAATTACTATTTATCGTTTACTTCATAGAAGCAGAATCAACAGAATTGCCTCAAAACGCAAACACCCGCCTTTAAGGGACGGGTGCTGCTTATATTGGTTTGGATGAATTCGAAATTATCTCTTTCTTTTTCTGGGAGCGGATTCTTCTTCAAATTCGACGGCTTGTTTTTTCTTGAAGCCTGAGGTACTTCCCCCAGCTGCTAAGATTTTCTTGGCTTCTGCCATTTCAACTCTCACGCCATCCACATAAGGCACAATCCAAGCATCTTTTACCCCAATGCGAGCGATATCTTTTTTGAAGGCTTCTGCTACTGTTAAATCCCGGAATGCTCCGAGTACATATTTGTTGAAGTTATCAGAAGATTCTCCTTCAAAATTGGTCGTTTCTTTCAGGTAGTCATTCATGTTGAAATGCACGAATGCACCAATTTGGACTTTGAAGACCAATCCTGCAGTTACACCTTGTTCGCTATTGGATTTGGAGGAACTATAAGCTGCCTCTAATTTGGAATATTCAGCTCTGAGTTTGTCGAGATCTGATTTCAGCATGGCGATTTCAGCATCTTTTTTCTTCAATTCATTGAGCAAGCTATCCACTTTGATGCTCAGGCGACTGTTTTGTTCGGTCAGTTCTTTGGATTTTTTTTCAGCATCGAACAATTTTTTCCGATACCCCTCTTCGAAGGATTTCAGGCTAAGCGGGTCTTTGGTATAAGCTTTTGCTTTCTTTTTCCACTCTTTTTTGGTCTTTTTATCCTCTTTTTGTGCGGAAACACTGGTAGTGGAGAATAAAAATAGACTTAAAACTAAACAAAACAGTATGTTTTTCATAAATCGGAATATCCGTAACCTCGTTAAGCTGAGACAAAACTAAGTCGATTATTTATTTTAAGCAAATAGTTTTTTTAATCTGCCCTTCCCTCTAATTTTGTAGGGAAGTTTCACATCAACATAAAATTTCTATAACATGAGTAAAGTAACCGTAGTAGGCGCCGGAGCAGTGGGTGCCACCTGTGCAGACGATATCGCACAAAAAGAATTGTGTAACGAGGTCATTCTGGTTGACATCAAAGAAAATTTTGCAGAAGGGAAAGCCCTGGATATCTGGCAAGTTTCTCCGATTAATTCATTCGATACCCGGGTAAAGGGTTCTACGAATGATTATTCCAAAACAGCCAATTCAGATGTGGTGGTGATCACTTCTGGAATGCCCCGTAAGCCAGGCATGAGCCGGGATGACTTAATTAGTGTCAATGCTGCTATCGTTAAGTCTGTTACCGAAAATGTCATTAAATATTCTCCTAATGCCATCATCATCGTGGTTTCCAATCCATTGGATGTGATGACCTATCAGGCTTATTTGACAGCCAAGATGCCTTCTACCCGAGTAATGGGTATGGCTGGTATTTTGGATACCGCCCGCTATCGTGCCTTTTTGGCGGAAGCATTGAATTGCTCCCCTAAAGATATTCAGGCTATGCTCTTAGGTGGTCATGGCGATACCATGGTTCCACTTCCACGCTATACCACTGTTTCCGGTATTCCGGTTACAGAATTAATTGATGAAGCTACTTTGAACGCCATCATTGATAGAACCAAATCCGGTGGAGGAGAAATCGTTAAATTATTAGGTACTTCTGCTTGGTATGCTCCAGGTACTGCTGCCGCTCAAATGGTAGAGTCTATCCTAAGAGATCAAAAAAGAATCTTCCCAGTTTGTACTTGGTTGCAAGGCGAATATGGCTTGAAAGACATTTACCTCGGTGTACCAGTAGTATTGGGCAAAAACGGAATCGAACGCATTATCGAACTACAACTGAACGAAGCTGAAATGAAGCTTTTGCAGGATTCTGCCGTGGCAGTAAAAGAAGTAATGAATGTACTCGATACCATGATTGCTACTGCTTAATTCATAGTACCGCATTTATACAGAAAACAGCGGGCTTGGTTCCGCTGTTTTTTTTTTGAGCCATTATAATTGATTATGAATTATGAGATATGAATTATGAGTGAGGGAAAAGTTTGGCATCCTTATACTCAAATGAAAACCGCTCCCGAGCCCATTTGGATTGAAAAAGGAGAGGGCGCATGGTTGTACCCTAAATCGGGGGAAAGAATTCTGGACTTAATTTCCTCCTGGTGGGTAACGGTTCATGGGCATGGGCATCCATATATCGCCCAGAAAATTGCCGAGCAAGCAGGTAAGCTGGAGCAGGTTATTTTTGCTGGATTCACTCATACACCAGCGCAGGAATTAGCCACTCAGTTGGTGGCTCTATTGCCTGGTCCTATGGCGAGTATCTTTTACTCTGACAATGGCTCAACTGCAGTGGAAGTGGGCCTTAAAATGGCTCTGCAATACTGGAATAATTCTGGTAATCCCAAATCTAAAATCTTGGCTTTTCAAAGTGCCTATCATGGAGATACCTTTGGCGCCATGTCTGTTTCGGCAAGGTCAGTTTTTACCGCTCCATTTAATGGTCAATTGTTTGAGGTCGAATTTCTTCCGGATCCATATCCCGAAAACCTATCCAAAACAATGGAGCGCATTCAGGAGCTGGGGCAGGAAGGTAAAACAGCGGCCTTTATATTTGAGCCCTTGGTGATGGGGGCTGCCGGGATGATTTGCTATGAAGCTTCTTATCTGGATTCCTTAATTCAACTATGCAGACAATATGAGATTTTGACGATTGCGGATGAGGTGATGACAGGATTTGGCAGAACAGGAACCCTTTTTGCGACCGAGCAGATACAATTTTCACCGGATATTATCTGTCTTTCTAAAGGAATTACCGGAGGCTTTTTGCCTTTGGGAGTAACGGCAGCTGCGGGTAAAATTTATGAAGCATTCTTAGCTGAAGATAGAATGAAAACCTTTTTCCACGGGCATTCTTACACCGCGAATCCTTTGGCCTGTGTTGCCGCTTTGGCTAGTTTGGAATGTTTTAAGCAGGAAAATACCCTTCTGAGAATTCAAGAAATAGAGAAACTACACTTGGGATTTCAAAGGAGAATTGAGGGCAATTCTTTTGTACAACAGACGCGGGTGAAAGGGAGTTTGCTGGCCATTACCCTACAAGAAGGCAAGGAAGCACCTGATTATTTAAGCAATTGGGGTCCGGTAATTTATTCTTGGTTTATACAGCGCGGATTTTTGATGCGACCCTTGGGGAATGTTCTGTATCTATTGCCCCCGTATTGTATTACAGATTCAGAACTGGAATTAGCTTATACGGCAATAGCAGCATTCTTAGAGCACTTAGGCTTGGCTAATCCCGAGCCTCCTTTGCCGGGACCGGTTTTTGGATAATGCTCGGTTTAGTGTAAACGGAAGTTTAGTGTAAACGGAGGTTTAGTGTAAACGGAAGTTTAGTGTAAACGGAAGTTTAGGGTAAACGGAAGTTTAGGGTAAACGGAAGTTTAGGGTAAACGGAAGTTTAGGGTAAACGGAAGTTTAGGGTAAACGGAAGTTTAGGGTAAACGGAAGTT
>JBEIHC010000101.1:0-10842 GCA_040381555.1 Bacteroidia bacterium | reverse complement strand
TCAGTGAATTATGACTTAAGTGGAATGGCAGTAGAAGAGTTGGCCTTCCCGGTTCGGTTGAGCAAAGGGTTGTACACAATCGAAACGGTTCATGATGATCGTTTTGTGTACACGAAGTTGATTATCGAATAAGGGATCAAACAAATCAGTAATAACAAGACGCCGGAGGAGACTCCGGCGTTTTTGTTGATATAGACGGTCATATAGGTAAGATTTATTTAGGGTTTTCTCAGAAAGTATAGGCAAAAATAGGTTTACCCTAAATCACGATTTGTTATTCTAGGACTTCTCTAGAAATTAACAGGACAATTTATTCTGTTATCACCAAGCGGTGCTATCACCAAAGATATTAGGCATTATATTCTTAATGGATTTATGGAATGCATGTGCACGGATTTTAGACCTATTGAATGCGTTTCCTTGCATTCTGTATTTGATGTGTCTGTTTAAATACCTGTATTACAAATATTTAATACTTTCTGAGAAAGCCCTAAGTATTTATATTTTCTGAGGACGGGCTAAACAGAGCGAGGTATGGCCTGTAAATAAGTCATTCGCTCTTCTTCGAGGTTTTAGGAGGGATCAAAATTAGAGTGAGTATGGAAAGGTTGAACGAAACAAAATTATAGGTCATATATGAGTACCCATAATTTATTATCCGTAAGCATTTTTCTGGCAGGTGGGAGTTGTAGAGTATAGGGAAGCTTACTTCAAAATAAAGCTACTTTCCGGATGTTCTTCTTGGTATTTGGTAGCTAGGTCTGCTAGATTTGCCGGAGGTAGGAAGTACTTGTTACGAACTTTCTCTCGGGTTTTCTCGTCGCTTGCTGTTTGTGGGGAAAGGATTTTCTTTTTGCTCATGGCCTCCATCCAACGAGCGTTTTTCTCTGGATATACGCATCCTCTTTCTACAAGAATATGAATGACATTTTTGAGTCGAGCATGGTATTTTGAGAAGCTGTTACTTTCTGCCATTAGGGTAATGATACCATCATACTGAGTGGTTCCTGACATGTTCAGTACCCCAGTATAATTTTCTCCAGGCATACCCCACATAGTAAAGACCTCCAACAATCCCTCAGCCATTTGAATCCCTGCTTTTTCATTTCCTTCGAGATACCATTCTTTGAGAATATTTAAACTGTCTAAGGATTTCAGGTAACGGGCATTCCTATATTTTTTCCCATTCTCTGAATACTCATTTGCTTTAGACATAATTTGGGCAGAGGCTGGGTTTTTCCAGATAGTATCGAACTCAGGCTTTTGTTGCATTTCGGAAAGGGGCACTCCTAAGCGAAGTAATTCACGCATGAGCAGTGCACATTCTACATATTCACCCCGAATGGAAGCACAGAGGGCAGCATTACTTAAGTCCCTTGCCATAAGGTAGCCATGACTTTTATAGGCTTGTTGATATAGATCATAAGCAGCACCAATGTCGTCTTGCATCGTTTTATACTCTGCTTGAACAATGAACTCTCGGTATTCTCTGAACCGGGAAATTTGCGCTTGTACATTAGCTAATCCACCCAGTATAGAAATGAATAGAAGTGAAATTATCCAAGTGCGTATCATGGTTTTTCCCCTCCTTTTTTTAGTGTTTTTTGGAATTTGGCAAACCCACCTGGATAAATCTTGCCCTGCTGCCGTATCTGATATTTACGGATTAGTCCAGGAAATACTTCATTGAAATAAACAAAACGCGCCTTAACTGATCCATCTGGATACAGGATAGCCTCTGGTTTCAAGCCTGACACTAATCCAAAGCGTTGGCTATAAGGAAAACTTCGAACCTGCCTTTCGGAGTACCGGGGTGTTAGTACAGGATGTCCATTTAAGTCTTTATTAGCGAGGTATCCGATGGGAATCCAGAAGAAATGTTCGCGGTCGATGCTATCAATAAGGGAAATGACACCAGGAGGATTTTCGACATAATTACCCTCGTTAAAATAGGGCTTAATGTTTTTCCAATACATACTGGAGTAAGGCGCTTTTTCTCCGGTTATTTTGAACCTGCCATCTTCGAAAAGTTGCAGATGAAGAATCATGGTATTGTAATAATAGCTGTGACTTCCCGTAACTACCCGATCTGGCGGTAGTATTAATTGGGAAAAAAGGCCCAGAGGAGCTAAGCAGAACAGAATTATACTAGGAGTACGGAATAGTTTTCCGAGATAGTCTTTCATTTTAGGGAATTCCGGCATTTTCAACCTGAAAAGCTAGAAAGTGCCTGTAAATTAACAATATTCCGCTAAAGCAAGTAGAATTCCCTTTTTCTCTATTCGGATTTTTCCTCAGATTTTTGGGGCTGCTCGGGCTGCTCATTGCCTTTTAAATAATTGGGCAGATTTAATCCAGCCATATTAAATAGGTCGTTCAGCGGAGGTACCGTTTTCATCATACCGGAGATAAAATTGGCAGTGGAGTTTTTGCCATCTTCTGTTTGAGAACCTGAATCCCAAACGGTTATCTTGTCGATTTTGATGTTTTTTACCGCTTCCACCTGGGTTTTGACCAGTTCAGGGAGTTTCTCAATGAGGAGTAATTGGAAAGCTTTGTTTGGGTCTCCTCCAGCAGCTTTCACCACTCGGTCATAACCCTCTGCCTGTTTGGTCAGGATCTCGTATAGACCTTTGGCTTCTGCTTCCATTTTGGCATAAATGGCATCTGCCTCTCCGCGGGCATTTTCCCGGATTCTTTCTGCCTCAGCCTGAGCTTCAATAATGGCTCTTTGTTTGGCAATTTCTGCTGGAATCACCACATTGGCAATCTGGGTGGAGCGTTCTCTTTCAGATCTGGCCAACTCAGCTTTTTGCTCTGCGAGATAGGCTTCCTCTAAAGCTTTAGCCTGTTGAACTTTCTCAGCAGAAATTGCCAAGCGACTGGCTTCCGCTTCCTTCTCCCGTCGCAAGGCATCCGAAGACGCGATGGATATTTTCGCCTCATTCTCCCCCCTTACCGCAATGGCATTGGCTTCAGAAGTTTTAATTCTCGTTTCTTTTTCGGCATCTGCCCGACCAATAGCCTCGTCTTTTACAGCAGAAGCTATGCTGATTTCCCTGTCTTTCTGGGTGATGGCAATCTTCACATCTCTGTCTCGATGTGTTTCAGCAATCTGTATGTCCCGGTCTCTGTCTTCAATAGCTTTTCCGGTTTCTCCTAATTTCTCTTGTTGAGCTACACTGACTTTTGCATCATTGATGGCCTTCGCTGCGGCTTCTTTTCCCAAAGCTTCAATATAGCCGGATTCATCCTTGATGTCTGTTACATTGACATTGATTAGTTTTAAGCCAATTTTCTTTAACTCGGTATCAATATTTTTGGAGATGCTGTCTAAGAATTTATCTCGATCGGTATTGATTTCTTCAATGGTCATGGTGGCAATGACCAGTCTGAGTTGCCCAAAGAGAATATCTTTAGCTAATTCCTGAATCTGTGCAGGATTCAATCCTAAGAGTCGCTCTGCCGCAGTATTCATCGTGTCTGATTCCGTAGAAATGGCAATCGTGAAACGGCAGGGTACATCCACCCGGATATTTTGGCGACTCAGCGCATTAGTTAAGTTGGCTTCTATGGAAATGGGTTTTAAATCCAGAAAGGCAAAATCTTGTATAACTGGCCAGATAAAAGCTCCTCCCCCATGGATACACTTCGCAGAAGTGCCACCGGTCTTTCCATAGACCACTAATATTTTATCAGATGGGCAGCGTTTGTATCGGGCAATTAAGGCTGATATCGTGACGAAGATTACAACAACGAGAATTAAAACTAAGGCAATTCCACTCATACTGTTTTAGTTAATAAATTTATTTATGATAATTTTTCTACTTCCACGATGCTTTCTCCGCTGATGTAACAGACCCGAACTAAGGTGCCACTCTCTAATTTGTCTCCGGAGGTAAGAGCGTCCAGCTCATGGATGGAGCCTTTCACTGAGAGTTGTATTTTCCCCATACCAGATTTATGGGCAGGAATGGGAATATAGACGCTGCCTTGTAAATGCAGGGTATCCTTTATTTTGAAAGAGTTGTCTTCTGAGAGTTTCATCAATTGCCGGATAATGAGAAAAAATACGGCAACAAAGGCAGCGCCAATTGAAGTGGTCGTCAGTAAGAGTAGCCATAAAGAAGGAATCACAGGAGAAAAGGCGACTCCCGACCACCCAAATCCGAGGAGGAAATGAATAAGATTCCGAAAGGAGAAGAGTTGAAAAGGTTCAGAATCGCCTTGGAGGTCTGAGTCAAAATCCGCGGAAGTACCATCCCCGGCATCAGTTCCTAAAATGGTGAGCACACTTTGAATCAGAAAAATGAGAGAGGCTGGTAGAGCGATGTACCAGAATAGTTTTTGTAGGGGGTCTAGTTGGTCGAGAAAGTCCATAAGAGTAAAGATAGGGATTTTGGAGCTTACTTTGGTTCTTTGAGGGAGTAAATTTCAGAACATTCCATTTCTTGGCAGGTAAAATGAAGAACCACCGCTTCGAACGAACTATAAGATTGTTTTATCTGTATAATAGGGACCACTTCTTTACCACTCCCAAGAAGTGGAAATTACTAGGCAATTTCAATTCTTGAATATCTATTATGCTCCCCAGCATTTACTGTTTTTTAATTATAGTTATCATTTAGGCGACTCCATCGGGGTCTACTATTTATAGAAATCAGCATGCCCCACAGAGGCATCAATGCCATTCCAATGGGGGGGAATCGACCAACCAATTTTAATTTACATTATTTAGAACTGCATTGACTATTTTCAATTAAAATTATCATTTAGGCGACCCCATCGGGGTCTACTATTTATAGAAATCAGCATGCCCCGCAGCGGCACCGACCCCAACGGGGTCGCATAGAAATGTTTGTTATGTATAGGTTCTAAATCCCCTTCTTTAATTGCATCCTGGAGAAGTACCTTCAGCTAATTGGTTTAAACAAATCTAATTGAGCAGGCGTTTTGAAGCTTTTTCGATGATAGCGCGTTTGTCCAAAATCAAAAATGGCCTCTACATGCGCTTGAGTGCCATAGCCTTTATTGGTATTCCAATGATAAGCAGGAAATTCTTGGTGTAGGAGCTGCATAATGTCGTCCCGAACTGTTTTGGCCAGAATAGATGCCGCTGCTATTGAAGCAAACTTACTATCCCCTTTGACGATGCATAGGTGTTCTGTTTCGTTCCAGGGTTTGAATCGATTGCCATCCACGAGGATGAATTCCGGTTTTATTGGCAGCTTATCTAATGCCTGGTGCATGGCTTCAAAAGTAGCATTGAGGATGTTGATGCGGTCAATTCGGGGAGCACTTATAATGCCGATGTTCCATGCCAATGCCTGATCCAGAATACGATCTCGCAACTTATATCGAAGGGCTTCGGGAATTTTCTTGGAGTCATTCAGCTGATTATCGGAAAACCCCTCGGGTAGAATAACCGCAGCCGCCACAACCGGACCTGCCAGACAGCCTCTGCCTGCTTCATCGACTCCCGCTTCGAGCACTCCCGCTCGCATTCTTTCAGGTAATGGCATTGGCTTTCCTTGTATTTTTGTCCGGCATGAAAACTGAAGAGCAAAATCCTTGGACAAAACTAAGCCAGGAAGTTAAATATGACAATCCTTGGATCAAAGTATCCGAGCATCAGGTATTGAATCCAGCTGGAAACCCTGGAATTTATGGGGTGGTGCAGTTTAAAAATTTAGCGATAGGGATTATTCCCTTGGATTCAGAGCATCATACCTGGCTGGTGGGTCAATACCGGTATCCCTTGGATTCCTATTCCTGGGAAATTCCCGAAGGAGGCAGTCCTTTGGGCATTGACCCTCTGGAAGGGGCGAGGCGTGAACTATTGGAAGAAACAGGGATGCAGGCCCGAAACTTGCAACTCATCCAGACTATGCATCTATCTAATTCTGTTTCAGATGAGTATGCCTTGATTTATCTAGCAACTGACCTAAGTCATGGGGAGGCAGAGCCGGAGGAAACGGAACAGTTGCGCGTAAAACGAATTCCTTTTCTGGAAGCCTATGAAATGGTTCTGAGGGGAGAAATTACCGATTCGATGTCTGTTGCCGGAATTCTCAAATTACAATTGATGCTTCAGAAAGGCGAAATCTAATCGAATGTTGAAGTAAGCCTAAAGGGCATTCAAAAGTTGAGACTTACAGGATTATCTTTGAGAAACGAGGGCGGTTAATTGATTATAAGCCCGGTTGATTTCATAGATACCGGAGGCAGAGTTGAATTCTTTCAGGCTTACATTAGGATAAAAAGTTTTATCGACCATTGCAGCAAACTCAGGAAAGTTTCGGTAAGATTCTATGACCTTTTCTCTTTCGAAGGCTTGTAACTCCCCATCCAAGGAGGTGCTGAAGAAAAATTCACTTTCTGGGATGAAGTGATTATCCACTAATTGGCTTTTAAGGCTCACGAAAATATTGATGGCACCCATATCCAATATTTGATAGTATTTACCGTCAAAATATCGGTAGGCTCTTCCGTAACAATCTACAAAAGCGAAAATGGTACCGGCAGGATAAATGTTGTTAGAGGATTGCTCGGTTTTTACTTTTAGGTTAGAAAATCCGAAGTCATTGAACACCTGATAACAATAGGGTTTGGAGCAATCTTGAGCGGATTCAGCGGGATGATTTCGGGAGAATTCATCCGCATTGAAATAAACTCCAGATTTAAACCCCGTCACAGAGTTGGAGAGGGTTTGAGGAAAAAGAAAATTTGAGAAAAAAATGCTGATAAGGAGGGAGGCGATAATTTTTTTCATACTTCTTAAAAAAAGGGTGACACAGCATTGTACTTGATTTATAATGTTTTGTACGATGATTTTTTACAACAAGTTGCAATTTATTCTACAAAAAAATTAGTTTTTTAAGTAACCTTTATAAATAAAAATCGTGCTGCAACCTTTCGATTAGGTCTCTGAAGATTTAAAATATACCAATCATTCATACGAATTGCCTATTCTGGTAATTTCCAGTTAATTCTTATTATATTGCGTACTGAAAATCTTTGAGTTACCTCAATAATTGGGATTCAATCTTATCCATATCTAATTATGTATTATCCTATTGTTACTCGATCGCTCTGCTTGCTTTTACTCTGTCTGAGTTCACTCGTTATTACCTCAACGAGTGCTCAAGCCCAATGCTTAACCTCCAATTTTGGAACCAGTGATTGCAATGGAAACTTCTTGGTTGTAAACCCGGGTATTTCCTCTTTCATCTTTGCCAGTACTACGCATACCTCAGCCGGATGTGACAATACCACAACAGGTAGAACATTTTTTACCACCCCGGTATTTAATGTGAGCCAGAATCAAACTTATTCATTCACGATAAATAGCAATGCCAATCTAACCTATTACGCGGCTATCTGGATTGATTACAATAATAACAGTCAGTTTGAATCAACAGAAAATGTTTGGAACTCTGGCAGTACTTCTAGTTTGAGTTTTACCGGAAATATTACTATTCCGGGCACAACGGCAATTGGAACCGTTCGGATGCGGGTGCGAACCTGCGGAGAAACGGTTATGACGGGAAATGATGCCTGCACCAGTTTTCTTTCTGTATTGTTCTCCCCCAATGCCGATTTTGGAGAGACACATGATTATGATGTCAATATCACAGGAAGTACTCCGAGTATTGATATGTCCGCCACAGCATTGATCACTCCCACAACTCCCCTTTGTCCAACCAATTCGAATGTTGTGGTTCAGGTGCGTAATAATAGTGCAACCACCATCAATTTTGCTACCAATAATGTTACCGTAAATGCTGCGGTTAGCGTAACTAACCCACAGACTTTTCCTGCGGTAATTCTCAGTTCTGGAACCTTGGCTTCCAATGCCACTCAAAATGTAACTGTAGCCACTGGCTATAATATGACAAGCGCCGGCACCTATACTTTCAATGCCAGCACAACCGTGACGGGAGATGTGAATACTTCGAATGATGCCATGTCGGCTACCAATGTTACGGTGAACGCTGCTCCTACAGCTTCTCTCTCTGGTAGCTCTACTATTTGTGCCAATGGTACGGCTCAGTTAAGTTTTACACTTGCAGGAGGCGGACCTTATTCCCTCACCTATACAGATGGTGTTACCCCTGTTACCCAGACCGGCATCACTGCCAGTCCATTTGTCGTAACAGTTACTCCCTCTGTTACCCGCACCTATACGCTTACTTCTGCCAGTAACTCCAATTGCCCAGCCTCTGCATCCGGAACGCATGTGGTAACGGTCAGACCTGCTGCAACAGCCACCCTGACAGGCACAGCCACCATTTGCCCAGCAGGCTCAACTACTTTGACTGTTACCTTTACGGGCACGAGTCCTTGGAGTTATACTTATACAGATGGCACCACACCCGTAACGGTTACAGGCATTACAACGAATCCTCATTTAATTACTGTAACACCTCCCTCAGCAGGCACTTATTCCGGAACTATCGTAAGTGACTTTTGTGGAGCGGGAACAGTATCCGGTTCAGCTGCCATCTCTATCAGCGCATCCTCCTCTGCCACTATCGGGGGTAATGCTAATTTCTGTACGGGAGCTTCAACTAGTTTGCAAGTAACCCTAAGTGGCGCAAGTCCTTGGACGATTACTTTCTCGGATGGGACATCTTCCTTCACCCGCAGCGGAATCAATTCCAGCCCCTATAACTTATCTCTTACCCCAACAGCGAATACTACTTATACTCTGACAGGTGTTACCAATTCCTGTGGCACGGGTACTGCTAGTGGTTCAGGTACAGTTACCCAAATTACTCCGCCCAGTGTGGTATTAACCGGAGGGGAAACGATTTGTTTCGGTAATGGGACACAACTTACCGCATCTTTTACCGGAACCAGCCCATGGGTAATGACTTACAGCAACGGCAGCACAAATGCTCAGGTAACGGCGAATACCAATCCATACCTATTTACATTAACACCTTCTGTAACTACCACTTATACTGCAACCGCTGTGTCTATGCCCGGTTGTAGCAACGGCAATGCGAGTGGTTCTGCCGTTATTGTAATTGGTAGTACTGCAGCTGCCAGCCTATCAGGGGGAGCGAGTGTATGCTCCGGACAGGGAGCCAGTCTTACTGTAAATATATCCGGTGGAAGCCCGTATTCTTTTGTTTATTCCAATGGAGTTGGAAATACAACCGTAAACAATGTTACCAGTTCGCCTTATTCTCTGAATGTAACTCCTGGAGCGAATACCACTTACTCTTTAGTGTCTATGAACTCAACAGGCTGTGGCAGTGGTCCTGTATCCGGCACAGCCTTAGTTACCGTTGCCAATGTACCTATTGGAATTTTAAGTGGAGGAGGCTCTATCTGTCAGTCTGGAACTGCCCAGCTCACCACTACCCTGAATGGTAGTGCCCCTTGGACCTTCAGCTATACCAATGGAACAAATACGATAACCGTTACAGGCGTAACTGCCAGTCCTTATTCTTTCCCTGTTAGCCCTTCTGTGAATCCGACCACTTATACCCTAACTCAGGTGAGTGACAGCAATTGTGGTACTGGCCTCGTTACAGGGTCTGCCAGTTTTGTAGTGGGCACCCCTACTACAGGTATACTCACAGGACCAGCCTCCGTTTGTGCAGGCTCCAATGCTGTATTGACTTTCACCCTCACCGGAGGACAGGCGCCATTTACCCTCACCTACACTCAGGGAACAACTCCGATTACCCTCACCGGAATATCGAATAATCCTTACACTCATACCGTATTGGTGAACTCCAGCACTACCTATACTTTACTCACTGTTTCCAATAGTATTTGCCCGGGAGGCTTAAGCCCAAGTTCTATTGTCATTGGCATTAATCTTCCTCCTACTGCTGCTTTCACAGCTACTGTTTCAAATGACAGTGTGATTTTGCTTAATACTAGCACCATGGCTACCTCGTATTCCTGGAATTCAGGGACAAATTCCAATTGGGTGAGCAGCACCAATCCTGTATTTGTATATGGCGTATCCGGAACCTATGTTATCACCCTGGCAACAGCCGGTCCTTGTGGCGTGGATACAACTCAGCAGACCGTTGTGGTTGTGGTGCCTGTATCGAATGAATCTCTGCTGGAGGAAATGACATTGGGTATTTATCCGAATCCAAATGAAGGGAAATTCAGGGTAGAGCTACCGAATGAATTGCAGAACCAGGAGCTCTTAGTACAAATCACAGATCTTGCCGGTAAAATGGTTTATTCCGGGCAGCGTAAAGAACAAAAAGACCTTACCTTGGAATTGAATGCCAGTGCAGGCATTTATCTCTTGCAATTAAATGGAGCAGGGAAGATTTGGAAGGGGAAAGTGGTGGTGAGGTAGAGAGGGTTTGCTGCGGTTAAAATGCGATTGATAAATTCTGAAGTTGACACAGTAGGGTTTTTCGGTGTTTTTAGTAGGTGATTTATGGGGTTTCTTTGCCATTATTTATGGGTAAAGAATTATACTTGAATTAAATAAGGATATGGTGACCTAAAGGTTTAAAATAAGCCACAGTTCCTGAGCATTTATCGTGTGTTTAGTAAGCAGAATACAGTATAAATTTAATTTATAACTTACCCACATAAAACGGCGTAGAGCTTATTTTTACTGAGTTGGGACTAATTCCCTAACGATTTTAAGACTTGCTGTTTATCTTCGGATTGGAGAGTACTCAATGAAAAGGCTGTGGTTACACATTCGTTTACTAAGTGGATATTGGATTAATTCTGATCTGTCCCCCAACGGCTTTTAAGACTTTGATAATAGTTGAAAATTGAGGTTTGGATCCTTCGGATAATGCTTTGTACAAACTGGGCCTACTCATCCCTGTTTTTTCCGCTATTTTG
>JBEIHC010000100.1:0-10893 GCA_040381555.1 Bacteroidia bacterium | reverse complement strand
CTTCCTATCCTCCAGTTAAGCTGCATTCCGGCGGTACCATTCATCGTCACTAAGGGAGTTACCTTCACCGGTTTGTATAAGTGTTTTAAATTTCTTCGGCCTCTTGCGGCAGTATTGAGTACATCCCAAGTCCAGATTCCTATGCCAGCAGCAAAACAGACAATGGAAGCCTGATGAAAGAAATTGGCTTCCCCATAAGAATTCATAAAAATCTCGTCTTTGGAAGTTAAATAGTTATCATACAAAACTCTAGATAACAAAGTAGTTCCAATCCCTCCAGCCAAAAAAGTATAGACTGAAAAAGTTCGTAATAACCCTATCTGATTTCTTCCGGTTACGAACTTTAAGCCTGTACCCGGAATCAGTAAAGATTTCAATGCTGCCTTAGGGCCTTCCATGTCCTGAACCGTCAGGCTTACTTTTAGATTGTCAGAAAGGCTTTCATCTTTATTGTCCACTTCCCAGGTAATCATTCTTTGAAATTCATTCGGCACAACCCCTAAATAATCACCCGAAATTCCGGTAGATTGAATGCGCCCTAATATTTTTCCTTCCACTTTTACGGATAAATTATAGCTCCATCCTGGGCGGTGAATGGAGGGAACCACATCCATTAGATACAGAATATTCAGTTTCTCCCGATCTACTTTGTATTCTATGTCATGAATAAACTGAGCTCGTAAATAAACCGGAATTCCTCCAAGCATAAAGGAGAAGAACAGCGAATAAATAAATAACAAATAGTGGCGTTTCACGAAAGGATTAGGAGTTGTTGACCCTCTGTCAGTAATTCTTAGAAATTAATTAGGGATTGAAACTAATAAAATTGATTCAAATACCCCAAATGAAATGGAATAAATTTTGACAGAATCGCCCAATTTTGTTTGTGTAGGATACTTCGAAAAAAAATACAGGTCAAGGAATTCTGAGCTATTGAGATTTTTCTCCAATTATTTCATAGGGATATTGGAATACCCACAGTAGGGTTAAAAGCAACCTAAAAGACTAAGTGCCCTTAAATGGTACCTTTGTTTTATCATGGGAAATACGCGAATAAAAAGGCTAACTATTGGAAAATATTTCACCGCCCTGAAGAAGCCTTTCTTCGTGTTGTTTTTTATCGGAATTGTCCTGTTTTTTTCAACATTCACTTTATCTGCACAGGATATTTTATTTCGATTTATTCCAGTGAATCAATCCATGCCCTTAGAGCAGCATTATACTGTAAGACCTTTGGATCGAAATCAAGAAATAGGGAAACTTATTTTTGTTTTTCCTGGTACCAATGGTAAGCCGAGAAATTATTTACGATTCTGTGATTTTGCTGCAAAAGCTGGTTTTCATGTCATTGCCTTGGCATATCCCAATTCGGAATCAGCCCGATATTTTTGTCAGTTGTCGGAAGATACTGCCTGTTATGGTAATTTCCGTAGGGAAGTAATTTTTGGAACAGATGCACTGTCAGATTATGAGGTGAAGCCAGCAGACTGTATATGGGTGAGGGTGAAAGAGGCTTTACAGGCTATCCATCACAAAGATCCACAAGGGGGATGGAGCCAATTTTTTCAGGACAATCAATTAGTGTGGTTTAAGATTCTTTTGGCCGGGCATTCTCAAGGTGCCGGTCATGCTGCCTGGTTAGCGCAAAAAGTTAAAGTATCCAAAGTGTTACTGTTTGCAGGGCCTAACGATTATCATACCCAATTGAATTCTCCTGCAGGCTGGTTGTATGAGCAATCGCTTACACCCGTTTCTCGATATGTTGCTTTTTTGCACCAGTATGATGCCCTTGTGCCTGTTGCGGAACAAATCCAAGAAGTAGAAGCCTTGGGACTTAAAAGCCCTGGCTTTCGGTATGCTCCCGGTAAAATAATTCCTTCAGGAACTCAATTGATTCTTTCTGTATTGGATAAGGATTCTCCTAATTCTCATATTAGCCTGATTATTGATTCGCATACCCCTCTGGATGATAATCAGGTTCCGCTCTATGCACCCGTTTGGAAATATATGCTGGGCATAAATACCCCATAATACCTAGTTTCTTTCGACCATGCGAATTTGGTGAATTCGTATGAATTGAATAGTTTAGAGTATGAATTCTCAAAACCGCAGGAATTTCCTCAAAAGTACAGGCCTTATGATGAGTGGATGGTCCCTCACAGGCCTCCTGGAGCCTTTAGCTTTTTCACATCTGGATCAAATTCTCAAAGAAGCAGATCAAAGAGTGCCAGAGGATATTGCCAGTGATGAGTCTTTCTGGCAGGAAATTCGGGAAGCCTATACCATCAATCCAGGCTTACTAAATCTCAATAGTGGAGGAGTTAGTCCTTCTACTGAAATGGTTCAAAATGCCGTAGATCGGTATAACCGAATGAGCAATGAAGGTCCTTCGTATTACATGTGGCGTATATTAGATCAAGGCAGAGAACCCTTGCGAGAAAATCTGGCAAAACTCGCCGGCTGCAGCAAGGACGAAATTGCCCTCAACCGCAATGCTACCGAGGCTATCAATACCATTATCTTTGGTCTTCGATTGGAAAAAGGCGATGAGGTGGTGGTTTCCAAAATGGATTATCCCAATATGATTCATGCCTGGAAACAAAGGGAAAAGCGCGATGGGATTAAGTTGGTCTGGGTAGAAATTCCCATACCTTGTAATGAGGCGGATGAATTAGTAACTATTTTTACTAAAGCCTTTACCTCCAAAACAAAAGTGGTTCATCTGACGCATGTCATCAATTGGAATGGTCAGGTGTTACCTGTTCGGAAAATTGCAGATGCGGCGAAGCAAAGAAATATACAGGTCTTAGTAGATGGGGCACACTCCTTTGCCCAGATGGATTACACGATTGCCGACCTGAACTGTGATTTTTTCGGCACGAGTTTACATAAGTGGATGTGTGGCCCATTGGGCAGTGGCATGCTGTATATTCGTAAAGAAAAAATCGCTGAAATCTGGCCCTTACTTTCTGCAGAAAAGCCCGAGAGTGAGGATATACGGAAGTTTGAGAATTTAGGAACAAGGTCATTTCCCATAGAGCAGGCCGTTCATGTGGCCTTAGATTTTCATAACCGTATCGGCACTGCCCGTAAGCGTGCAAGGCTCATGTATTTGAGAAATTATTGGGTCAATCAGGCAAAAGAAATAGCAGGAGTAAAAATATTTTCCCCCTCAAATCCGGAATTAAGTTGTGCCTTGGCGGGTGTTTTAGTGGAAGGGAAAACACCTCAAGCCCTAGAAGCTTTCCTCTTGGACAAACATAAAATTCATACGGTGGCTATTGAATGGGAGTCTTTGAAATGTGTGCGGGTGACCCCCAATGTATTCACTCTGACAGCAGATTTGGACAGATTATTGAAAGGAATTCAGGCATTTGCCGCACAGCCCTAAGCTGGATTTCTATCTTTTTTGTAAAAACTTGTCTTAGGCTGTATCTATTTTCTTTTTAACTTCGTTATGAAATACGCAAACTTGTAAAAATCAAAAAATATGAAAAAAATAGTCCTTATTGCCGGTGGTATCCTTTTATTAGCAGCCGGAGTTGTACTTGCCAAAACATTTTTCCCTTGTGAGAAATCGTGTTCAGCCACAAAATCTTCAGTTGCTGAGGAAGTAGCTTGGCATGGTGGAGAAGATGAAACAGCTTCTGTACTTCGCCTCAAAGTAAATCAGGTGGTGGGCTCTGAGGAGAAATCAGAGGCTTTGAAAGAAGTATTGATGAAAGTAAAAGGCGTTGAGAAAGTAGGTGCCTGTACCCATAGCGGAACGGTTTCCATCTCTTACGACAAAGCGCAAGTTTCTAATGTTGCTTCCATCACCAAGGCGGTTGAAAAAGCAGGGTACAAATACGAAATGCTTCAAAGTTCTTGCTGCGCAACTAAAGGCAAGAAAAGTGGCTCTGCCAAAAGTTGTGAGCCTACTAAATCCTGTGAAGGTAAAAAAGATAAGCAGATTTAATCCAAATCTGTTTAGGTATTAAAAAAAGCCGGATGGAAACATTCGGCTTTTTTATTTAGACCATTGTATGGCTTGCAGCACCCAATAAGTGCCCCTATCTTTGAAACTTTGATTTAGGTTCTCTATGGATTTTTCTTCCTATCCTCGTCTTACCACACTCAGCAAGGGCTCTGGATGTGGCTGTAAACTTGCCCCAGCTGTTTTGGAGAAAATTCTCGCCTCTTCGGCACCCTCTGGTGATTTTCCGGATTTGCTCGTGGGCTTTTCTTCCCGTGATGATGCAGCCGTTTTTAGAATTTCCGATACCGAATCTCTCATTTCTACTACGGATTTTTTTACACCCATGGTGGATGACCCCATTTCTTTCGGTAGAATCGCAGCTGCCAATGCCCTCAGCGATGTGTATGCCATGGGAGGAACCCCTCTGCTGGCCCTTTCTGTATTGGGTTGGCCAATTGATGTGTTACCAGCCGAAATGGCTGCCGAAGTCCTTGCTGGTGCCAGAGAAGTATGTGCCTTAGCAGGAATCCCTTTGGCAGGGGGGCATAGCATAGAATCCAAAGAACCTTTTTTTGGATTAGCTGTCACTGGAAGGGTGCTCACAAAACAACTGAAGAAGAATGACTCCGCACACATTGGAGATTGGATTTATTTGACCAAACCCTTAGGAACAGGTATAGCAGCGGCGGCGCTGAAAAGAGGACTCGCTACCGAAACGGATATCGCTCTTGCCATTCAACAAATGGAAACACTCAATCAGTCCGGAGCTTACTGGAGTCAATTTGAATGGATTCATGCCCTGACCGACATTACAGGTTTTGGATTGTTAGGGCACTTGAAGGAATGCTGTGGTAGTGATAAAGGGGCTGATATCTGGTTTGGAAATATTCCTATTCTGGATATTGCTCGAAAGTATGCTGCCGATTTCGTTTTTCCTGATAATACTTGGAGAAATTGGCAATCATTAGAAACAGAAGTAACCCTTCAGGACGGTACCCACATGCCCTTTTTGGCAGATCCTCAAACAAATGGCGGTTTGCTCCTTGCTGTTGATCCAGAGCATAAAACCGAATTTGAGCAACTTTGGAAAGAGGTATTTCCCGGCGTGGAAGTTTACCCAATTGGTCGTTTTACCTCAGAAAAAGGAATTAGGGTAACGACTTGATTATTACTGGGGATTTAATCCAGGTACTGAAAAATTTCTGTTATTTTTTTTCGGGTCCTGGGTGTGAGTTCCCGGGTAAGGAAAGGTTCGGGTAATTTTTCAGGCTCATCGGGATATCCCAAAGCAATGATGACAACTGGTTTTTGAGTGCTGGGAATAGCAAATGAGTCAATAGCTTGATTGGCATTGAAGCCCCCCATTAGATGTCCTAAAATCCCCATGGACGCAGCTTGTAAAAGAAGTGATTGATTGGCTGCTCCTACATCATACCAGGAATAAGTATTGGGATGACCATTGGCATGATGAGTTTCAGCTAATGATAGGAGCAGAATGGGAGCATTTTGAGCCCAGGTTTGATTCCCAGCACTCAGACATTCAGCCATTTGTTGGAAAGCAGGAGTACCCTTAAAGGCAATCAGATAGCGCCAGGGTTGTTCATTCATACTGCTGGGCGACCAAGAGGCAGCCTCCAACAGGCGGGAAATGTTTTCTTTAGAAATCGTTTTTTCAGCAAATGAGCGAGCCGACCAGCGACTTTGAAGCAATGGATGAACTTCATGCTCTGTATTCGCTTTTTTGATGGAATGACTGCTTACCTCAATACTGTTACTCATAAATGTTTTTTTTCATAAGCGATAACCCGAAAAAGTATAATTTAATTCCAGAAACTTAGCGATTCAGTGTCATGGGTACTTCCATCAATAAAACATCACTCGGTTCTGAAAAATGAAATTCAACAAGGTCTGACTCAATAATACCCATACCATCTCTCCTATGGAGAGTTTGTCCAGATATCTCTGCCTTACCTTCTAATAGTAATACATAGAGTCCATTTCCTGATTTTTTCAGGCTATAGTCAGTATTTTGTCCTGCTTCAAATTTCCCTCGATGAAACCAGCAATCTTGATGAATCCATACACCCTCGTCTTCTGGATTGGGAGAAAGGATTTGAGCCAATTTATTCTTCATTTTTTCCGGATCTAGGGTTAGTTGATCATATCTCGGGCTTACTCCTTTTTTGTTTGGGAATATCCAGATTTGAAGAAATTGAACGGGTTTATCGGGGTTGCGGTTATACTCGCTGTGTTGGATACCTGTGCCGGCAGACATCACCTGAATGTCCCCTTCTCGGATGATCTGCAGGTTGCCCATGCTGTCTTTGTGCTCCAAATCACCAGAAAGGGGAATGGAGATAATTTCCATATTGTCATGTGGATGGGTACCAAAGCCCATGCCTGAGGCAACGGAATCATCATTCAGAACGCGAAGTACACCGAAGTGCACTCGTTCGGGGTTGTGATAGGAGGCGAATGAGAAAGTGTGGTAGCTGTCGAGCCATCCGTGATTCGCATGGCCACGAGAAGCCGCTGGGTGAAGGATATACTGTGCCATAGGAGTGTAAAAATACAAAAGGTTTGCAGCAAACCCCCGCTTGCACCAAGCTGAGCTTACCCTAAGCTGAGCTTACACCAAGCTAAGCTTACCCTAAGCTGAGCTTACACCAAGCTGAGCTTACACCAAGCTGAGCTTCGATTTAACATAAATTTGTGTTACTTCGCTTTTCGAATCGGGAAAATGCCGGCAAATAATGAGCCTGTACCCTTGGGTTGGGTAGGGGAGTACACCATATCACTGGCTGATCGAACATCTTCTACTGAATAAAAGGCATCTGGATCTGTGTTTCGTATGGTCATTTCAAGGAGTGGGAAATCTTTTCTGCGAATGATGGTGAAAATCAAATCGACTCGTCCATTGATTCCATGTGCATCTACGCGCGTAACTCCAAAACCCTGGTCATGTAGTTTTTGAGAGAGTTCCCCAGGATGACCAGCAGTTATAATTCGGACGACCAATAGCCCCAGTGCAATGCGTTCTTCCAGAATAATTCCGGCTAAGTTTCCCATGGCAAATCCGCCTGCCCATGCTATATAACAAACAAAGTTGTTGAGATTCTGCATGACCTGACCTATTGCAGCCAACCAAATCAGTACTTCTACAAAACCCAATAAGGGCGCAATTTTCTTACGGCCTCTGGAAACAAATACAATCCGAAGAGTTCCTAGGGTTACATCCGAAAGTCTGGCTAAAAAAATAAATAAGGGAAGAATTACCCAATTCTGAATTTCTTCACTAATGCCCATTGAGTCCCATATTTCCATGGGTACAAAGGTACAAAAAGGCCAAGAGCAAATTTTGTTTGCTTTATTCCTTCAATAGTTTTTGCACTACCCGGTGATGCTTATTTCGCATTTCCACCCAATATATTCCAGGAGTTAAATGACCTACTGAGATAGGGTGATTACCACCTCCACTGTTAATTTTGAAAGTTTGAATCTCCTTACCTGTCACATCCCTTAAGATAAATTCTCTTTCTCTTTCTAAAATTCCTTCTGCCAATTGAATGTAAACCAAATCCTGAACTGGATTGGGCAATAAGTTGAAATCCTCAATAATATGAGTGTGTAATTCTTCTCCTTTTACTGCAAAATCAACATACAATGCATTGGCATAGGCGATATATCCATTAACAGAGTTCACATGTTCCCAATGATACCAACCTGTAGGTGCATTTAGCGGAATATTATAGACCCCAGTTCTACTGATATGCGAATGCACAGTTTTGGCTACTTCGGGAATTATAAATGATCCTTGACGCAATTGATTCATCGTGGAAGATGCGGCATTAAAGTTGGTGAAAAATCCATTGATGTTTAAATTCACTCCATTCTGCCCAGTATAAGCATAATTGGGACTTACAGAAGAAATATGGCAGGTGGGAGAGGCAATATAAAAGGATTGATTCAACCCTAAATATCCATCTGTATTGCTAAAATGTCGGGTATGATACCAACCGGATGGGGCCCCAGCCGGAATGTTAAATTGGGAACTTCGAGTAACTGCTGAGGAAACATTTCCAATATTTTCATAAATGGTATACCAGAATTGATTGCTATGCTCCAGCCAAACTGTTTGAGTTCCTGTAGTAAAATGTGTGTCAAAACCCGTTAACTGAGCGGTAACATTTTGTCCCGCAAAACCATTGGCAGGATTGATGCTAATTAATGTGGGAGAACCTGCTAGTGGGCTGCTAAATTGAACTCTTTCGGCAAGATTCAAGTCGGAAAGCCCAAATAAAATATAGGTCTCATGGGTGGGTCCTTCGGTAAATCGAGTTCCCTGACCTTCTAAAAATACTTCGTACACTTCTTCCCCTATTTTACTTAAGCGTATATCTGCTCCAAGTCCGGAAATAGAAACTGGCAATTTTCTTATCCTGGTTTTCTTTTCGATTTTTGCCTCTGAAATGCTAAAAGTAATCGAACTGAGAAGGAGCAAGCAAAGAAATGGGAGAAGGGTTCGTTTCATTAAGCCAATCATAATTGTAGTTCAAATGTACGAAATTTTCGCCACTTGGTTGTTTTTCAGGTCTTTGGTTTTCTGTTCGGGAATTCAATTAAAGGGTAACTCATTCGCTTGCCGATAATCAATACCCTGCACATTTTGAGTAAAACGACATTGTTTTTCAGAAACTAATTTCTTAAACGATAAACTTGCGTTTTCATTCTTTCTCATAATCCGGATTTTCCTCAACATATCTTGCATGATAAATAGCATCCCGGTAATGAACCCAAACAGAATCTGACCAGTCTTGCTTGCAATTTTCAATATAATACAAAGCAGAATCTAAGTTGTTGATATTGTAATAAACTGCTGCAAGATTTATTCTGGCTTCATCAAATGTGGGTGAAATCCTGAGAGCATGGAGATAATACTTTTTTGCTTCTTCTGAGTTATTCTGAATTTCTTCACAGGAGCCCAGATTATTTAAGATATGCAGATGGCTGGGGTGAATCCGATTTGCTTGATGGAAATACTCACAAGCTTTTGCAGGATTTCCGCGGAGAAACCAAGCAGTGCCCTGATACCAAGCCAAAGGAGTGGAGGATGGATCTGATGTGTAGGCCCAGGATTCAGCTTCCTCTGAAGCGGAAATCATAGTTTTCCAATCTCCTTTTATTTTGGCTTCCCAAATTATTTTGGTCCACATTTCTCCTCGAATTCTATAGGCACTGAATACCGCAATAAATAATGCCATACTGATTAAAACTACCTTAAGAAGAAAAAGTTGGAACTTCCCTATTTCATTAGGAGTGTGTTCATTTTGGGGACTTGTGAAAGCCAGTAATACTGCCAACATCCAAGTTTCCTCCATCCTTTCTCGAGGAAAGGCAAAAAAGGCAATTATTACATAGGCGAATAGTCCAAATAGTATGGGATACTGTGGATTTTTCTGTTTATAGAGTTGATAAAACCCAGCAACGAATATTCCTGCATAAGCCAAGAATCCCATCCAGCCTGTCTCTGCCAACACCCAAAGCCAGTCGTTGTGAGGTCGAGTAAAAAATACTTCCCCTAATTCATTTCGGGTTCCGGTCACAGAGTAATCTCCCCAACGGAATTGCCAACTTCCAGGACCCGTACCCATAGGATAATCTTCTATTAGTTGTAGGGTGCGATTCCATAGAGTTAATCTTTCAGAACCTGAGCCTACGCCGGACCACCAAGTTTGTTGCACCAACTTGCCTAAGTCCGCACCTGAACTTAAAGTAGCAAATAAGCCAATGCCTACAATTGCAGAAAAACTTATAAATAGAGCCATTTTCCCAATAGGAAGTTGGCTTTCCTGATTTCGACGGGTAGCAATCATTACCATTATTCCTCCAACCAATGCTGCCAACCATACCGCTCGTGAAAGCAGCAGCATCGTAAATGCAAGGGTAATCATTGCGGTCAATAGGTAAAGGTTTTTGAAAATGGATTTTTTACTTTCTAAGGCACTCGAAAATATCCAAGGAATTCCCAACAGGAGCATTTCAGCCAAAATATTTCGATTGGCAAAAGTGAGGGTAACAGAATATAGCCCCTCATGAGTAAACTGTCCGGCATTGTACAAAGCTACTAGTTGAACAGCCCCGGCTCCAGTGAGTATCCAAGCTGACAGCATCCAGACTTTACTCAGGCTAGAAAGTAAAAAGGCTTCATCCTCCTGCCGAAAACTATGGACGAACAGGTAAGAAAGCAGTAGAAATCCTGTTCGGCATACATCCGCTGCTGCTTCTGCAAAACTATTGGCAAAAGAAAGGCTGACTAAAGAAACGGACAAATAGACTAAGAGCATCATTCCAGGCTGGAAGGATTGAAGGGAGTTTAGCGTGATATTCAGACTTTTTCGAGAAATGAAAAGCAAGCCAATGGCTAACCCCATTGAACCCAGAAAGGCTCGAGGCATAAGCACAGGATCCAGAGTACGATCTGTCCAAGCAAATAGCATGATGGCCCACAAAAGAATCCAGATTATTTTCAGTACTATAGCTTTCATAGAAGGATTTCGGTTTAAAAATGCATAAATATTATCATTTAATGCTTTTTCTGGTTTACCCTAAACCTCAGTTTAGGGTAAACCTCGGTTTAGGGTAAACCTCAGTTTAGGGTAAACCTCAGGTTTGAAGCAAATTCCCTAATTTTGCACTTTATTTAAAATACGCTTGAAACTCTACCCCGATTATAAAGAAATGAATCTCCCTGCCCTTGAGCAGGAGGTTTTGGAATTTTGGAACACCCACCATACTTTTCAAAAAAGTATTGAACAAAGAAAAGGAAGCCCCTCTTTCACTTTTTATGAAGGACCTCCTTCTGCTAATGGAATGCCCGGAATTCATCATGTGATGGCTCGGGCTATCAAAGATATTTTTTGCAGATACCAAACCCT
>JBEIHC010000099.1:0-10902 GCA_040381555.1 Bacteroidia bacterium | reverse complement strand
TATTACCATGTGTATTACTGCGGGTGTTGGCGCTGATAGCACGGTTCAAATTAATGTGAATTCTTGGAACAATACCACTACCTACTGCCCTACCAATCAATTCCAAATTCAGGTGATCAATTCTCAAACTTATCAGGTGTTGAACACAGGTGGGTTGGGAACGGTAAACTTGAGTGGTAATGGTAGTATGACCTTGTCTGTTCCGGGACTAAGCCAATTAATACCCATTATTGGTCCTCCGGGCACTGGCATGTTCTATGTGCGCGTAGTTGCCACCTGCCCTTCTGACACCAATCAAGTTTTGGGCACTTTGATTCGTTTAACCATAGGAGCACCAGATTCCATTCCTCCAACCATTTTCCCTAGTGATTCTGCTATTTGTCCTGGAGATATTTTAAGCCTTTTTTATTCTCCGAAGAAACCAGGATCGACTTATCAATGGTGGTCTCCTTCATTACAAAATGGAAACCCCTTCTTTTGGGCATTTAACCCTTTAATGGTGCAGTTTAATCCCAATACCCCTCCGTCTACCCATTATTTTTCTGTAAGAGAAAATAGCATGGGTTGTTGGGGCCCTTGGGCCGATACTGTTTCTGTCAATGTGTTAGGAGTCCCGAATGTCAATATAACGGGACCTACCCCGGTTTGTGCAGGGGATACGGTACAATTCCAAGTGCCATTTATGGATAATACCTATTATCAATGGACGATTACTTTTGGAAATATAATTGATACGGCAAACAATGTGATCACTGTGGTATTCCCGGGTGGTGGAGCTGGAACGGTCAGTGTCTTTGCTTTGAATAAATGCGGTTCTGCTAATGGAACTTATAACTTTAATGTGTTGACCAAACCGAATGTTACGGCTTTTAGCGATACAACCCTTTGCGTGAATGTACCTGTTACGCTTAGTGCACAAAGTAATGCCAATACTTATGATTGGTTTGCTGGATCAAATCAGGTCGGTTCAGGCCAAAGTATTGTCGTTACCCCTCAGGTTACCACAACTTATACCGTAATTGTTACAGATGCCAATGGCTGTAAACAAAGAGATTCCGTAGTGGTCAGTTTGTTTGATTTGCCTGTTCCTGATTATGTATTGACGGAAGAAAAATGTTTCGGAGATGATACAGGCTCTGCCACCGTAACCGTAACGGGAGGATTGCCCCCATTCCAATTTGCATGGGCTACTCCTCCACCTCAAACAGGTACTACGGCCTCTAATCTCCCTCAAGGAACTTATCAATTATCCATTACAGATAACTTAGGCTGTATTTTCTTAGATACAATTGAAATTGTAGGTCCGGATACTTTTGATGCCCAAATAGTACCAAACCATGTTACCTGTTTCGGATATTCAAATGGATATGCTTTGGGCAGTCCTACCGGTGGTACACTCCCTTATACTTACCTCTGGTCACAAGGCGCTACTCAAGCACTGGCTCAAGGTTTGCCTGCCGGAACTTACAATCTGACCGTAACTGACAGTAATAATTGTTTGGCGACAAATACCGTTGTAATTAATCAACCCCCACAGTTAACCACCACTGTTGCCGAAAAACAGGTGAGTTGTTTCAATGGTTCTGACGGTGTCGCCACTTCTATTGCTCAAGGAGGAACGCCCGGATATTTATATGAGTGGTCGTCCAACCCTCCTCAGCAAGCTGCCTCTGCCTATAATTTGTCTGCAGGCACTTATCAGGTAACTGTTACAGATGGAAATGGGTGTAAGGTGGATGGATTTATAACTGTTACCCAACCCGATAGTATGAGTTGGGACTTGCAACTGAAAAACCCTACCTGTTATGGCTATTATGATGGATGGGCAGTAGTTACCTTAAGTGGGGGAATTCCTGCTTATCAGGTAAATTGGGGTATTCAAAAATCCCCTAATTCCTGGATGGCTACAGGCTTAAATGCTGGTCAGCATTTATTGCCAATTATGGATTCTCGTAATTGTTTGGATACGGTTCCTGTAATTTTAGATCAACCCAATCCATTGCCTTCTCCTACCGTTTTTGATGATACGATTTGTGCAGGTGATGAAGCTGCCTTAAAAGGAATGGTCACAGGAAACGGCAATTCTGTCTGTTGGTCTTTAACATCAGCTGATACCTTTCCTATATTTTGCGGAGGTACTTACCTGACCAATCCTTTGTTTAGTACCAGATATTATTTTGCTCAAACAGTAGATTTGAAAGGCTGCAAGGGTGCGATGGTTCCGGTACTCGTTACCGTATTCCCAACTCCCCAAATTGAATTTGAAGCAGATCGCTTATACAATGAATTGCCTAATGCCATATTTAGTTTCTACCCAATCGATTCTTTCCCGGAAATAGTGGAATGGTTGTGGGAATTAGGGGACAACAATACTTCAGAACTAAGAGAACCCGTTCATCAATATTCTGAAACAGGACAGTATACAGTGAAAGTTACTGCCATTGATACTAATGGATGTAAAGATGTGGTAGAAAAACTCAGGTATGTGGAAGTGGGAAAAACGGTGTTTTTGGTTGCGCCCAACGCTTTTTCACCGAATGGGGATGGGGTAAATGATTACTTCAGTATCAGCCATAGATACATTCATTCCTTTACAGTGAAAATTTTTGACCGCTGGGGTAACATGATTTATACTTCTGATAATCCAAATTTCCGCTGGGATGGTAGTTTAAATGGACAGCCTCTGCCGGAAAGTGCTTATGTATTTACTGTGTTTGGTGTAGCTGCGGATGGAACCCCGGTAGAATTATCTGGTTCTGTTACCTTAATTCGTTAATCTCATGATGCTTCGTTCGATAAATTTATTTGTATTATTGTTGCTCTCTTTCGCTTTTGTGCAAGCTCAGCAATTCCCTTTGTCTTTTTCTTCTTCAGTTTGTGACTTGGGGACAATTCCCAAAGGAATTCTAAAGAATACTGTAGTTCAGGTTACTAATATTTCGGATGCTCCTGTTGGTATTTATCAATTTAATTCTTTAAGTGGTTTTGTTTCTGCTCGTGCACGAAAAACTTTATTGCAACCCGGTGAAAAAACGGATTTGCACATTCAATTTCATGCAGGTGCTGAACAAGGTAATTTTGAATCCAAAATACAGGTGACCCTTATTGGAGATAAGCGTTCAGAAGAGATTGTCGTTCGAGCAATCATTGGCTTTCCCCCAGCATTAGGTATTGGGAAATTAAAACCAGACACAACTGGAATTCCTGTTATCCAACTCAACCAGAATAAATAAGTTAGGACCTAAAATTTATAGGGTAAGGTTTTCCGTAAGGATTAAGACCTACCCTAAATAATTTTTATTTTATCTCTTCAAATCCAGTGTAAGGTATTAAAGCCTTTGGAATGCGAATTGTGCCCTCTGCCGTTTGATTGTTCTCCAATAGTGCAGCTAAAATTCTGGGCAGGGCCAGTGCAGATCCATTCAAGGTATGACAAAGTTTGTTGGATTTGCTTTCCTTATCTTTATATCTCAGTTTTAATCTATTGGCCTGGAAGGCTTCAAAATTACTGACAGAGCTCACCTCCAACCATTTCTCCTGTGCGGCACTCCATACTTCCATGTCATAGGTTTTGGCAGAGTTGAAGCTCATATCTCCCCCACACAATAAAACTACACGATAGGGCAACTCTAGTTTTTGAAGTAAAGTTTGAACATAAGCACTCATTTGCTCCAGAGTTTCATATGAATTATCCGGATGTGTTACCTGCACGATTTCAACTTTGTCAAATTGATGCAGACGATTCAGTCCTCTAACATCTTTTCCATAAGAGCCCGCTTCTCTTCTAAAACAAGGGGTGTACCCACAATTCTGAATCGGCATATCCTCTTCTGTGATTATTACATCCCGATAGATATTGGTAATGGGCACTTCTGCAGTTGGGATCAGATACAAATTATCTTCTGATACAAAATACATTTGCCCTTCTTTATCCGGTAATTGTCCTGTGCCATAACCAGAATCTGCATTGATCAAGATGGGGGGCTGTATTTCGGTATATCCGGCATTTCTGGCTTCATCTAGGAAGAAATTGATTAAGGCGCGTTGGATGCGAGCACCCATTCCTTTGTAAACGGGAAAGCCAGCCCCGGTGATTTTATTGCCCAGTTCAAAATCTATGATATCTAATGTTTTCGCTAATTCCCAATGGGGTTTGGCACTAGGGGGCAGCTGGACTTCTATCTGATTTCTAAAAACGATTGTATTGTCTTCCGGTGTTTTTCCTGCAGGTACGGAAGGGTGGGGTAAATTGGGTAAGCTAACCAACAAGTTTTGCTGTTCCTTTTCTACCCTGTCTACTTCTGCTTCGAGAGTCTTGATTTCTTCTTTCAGAGAGTTGACACCAGCCTTGATTTGATCCGCTTCAGTTGCATTTCCAGCAGCCATCAAACTACCAATTTTCTTTGCCGCAGCATTGGATTCAGCCCGGCATTGTTCAAGTTTGGTCATAAGAGTACGACGCTGCTCGTCGTATGCCAATACTGCCTGTATTTTATTTAGGGCATCATTTACTCCTTTAAGGCTGAGACCAATAGCGGCTTGTTCAGGGTTTTCTCTAAGTTGTGAAAGTAATAACATTCGTTTGTTGAATAAATAGGAACAACAAAATAAACAAAAAATAAGGGGATAGAAGGTCTTCCTGTAAATTAATATCTACCTCAACATTCAATAAATTGCCTAGGAACAAATTTTTCAATTCTTAGAATATTTCAGTGGTAGGAAAAAGAAATTTCAGGGATTTGGCAAATGTTAAGTTTAGTGTTACTTTTGTCTTGCATTTAGGGTGAGAAATTCACTGACAATCTTAAAATCATTCATGATTTTCAGTTTATGTCAGGACGATACTTCGGCAGATACCTTCAGGTTTGAGCTTAAGTCATCGTTTCACTTCTAACTTCAATCAAACAATCTCTTTCGAATTAATCTCATTTATTTTCTGAGTATTAATCTCTCGTTCACTGTACCTTATTATTTATGTACGATATTATTGAGTTGAATTCACTCTCCGTGAAAGACTTACAGGCTTTAGCTAAAAAGCTCGAAATTAAGGAGGCAAAAGATCTCAAAAAAGTGGATCTGGTGCATAAAATTCTTGAGTTTCAATCCAGTAACTCAGATAGCATGCCTGCCAAAGAAGATCCCATAGTAAAGCCAGTCAGAAAGACTCGGATTTCCTTGGAAAATCCAGTTGCTGAAGTTGAAACATCCTCAGTAGTAGAAGAGCCCCAAAATGCCTTTAGCGAGGTGGAGGAATCTACAGAGGAGGATGATAAGCAACCTAAACGACGACCTCGCCGACAAGGAGTGGTTGATGTGCCACCTGCGGAATCAATCGAAATGATAATTCCCCCTGCTGCACCTGAAAGACCCAGAGAGCGATTTGTTCCCCCTCCGCGTGAATCTGCGCCTCAGGCACCATCTTATCCCCGCGAAAGAGAATTCGTTCGCTCAGAAAATATAGTGCCTCCTCCCACTCCGATGAGGGAAGAGCCCATTACCCCTCCAATCCCTCAGTTTGATTTTGATGGCATCATCGAAGCAACCGGTGTACTCGAAATAGTTCCGGAAGGCTACGGTTTTCTTCGCTCTCCAGAATATAACTACCTTGCTTCTCCCGATGATATATATGTTTCTCCCTCTCAAATAAAACTCTTCGCGATGAAAACCGGGGATTCTGTTCAAGGAACCATCCGGCCCCCAAAAGAAGGGGAGAAATATTTTGCATTGCTCAAAGTTGAAACTATTAACGGGAAACCTTGGGAGAAAGTAAGAGACCGGATATTATTCGACCATCTTACCCCGCTTTTCCCAGATGTGAAATTTAATCTTGAAGGGGAACAAAGTGATCTTTCCACCAGAGTATTGGATTTGTTTGCTCCAATTGGAAAAGGTCAACGAGGGTTGATTGTCGCACAACCGAAAACAGGGAAAACCATTCTTCTTCAAAAAATAGCTAACTCCATTGCCAAAAATCACCCGGAAGTGTACCTCATCATTCTACTTATTGATGAAAGACCGGAGGAAGTAACCGATATGGCTCGGAATGTTAATGCTGAAGTGATTGCCTCAACTTTTGATGAGCCAGCTGAGCGTCATGTACAAGTAGCTAATATTGTTCTGGAAAAAGCCAAAAGAATGGTCGAATGCGGACATGATGTAGTGATCCTGCTTGATTCTATTACGCGTCTTGCCCGTGCTCACAATACCTGCATGCCTGCTTCTGGTAAGATACTCTCGGGTGGGGTAGATGCAAATGCCTTACATAAACCCAAAAGATTTTTTGGAGCTGCTCGTAATATTGAGCATGGAGGTTCTCTTACCATCTTAGCAACAGCTTTGATTGATACAGGTTCTAAAATGGATGAGGTGATCTTTGAAGAGTTTAAAGGAACCGGTAATATGGAGTTGCAATTAGATCGTAAGATCGCCAATCGCCGTATTTACCCAGCTATTGATGTAGTGAGCTCCGGTACTCGCCGCGAAGATTTACTCATGGATCCTAAAAACTTAAGCCGTATCTGGATATTAAGAAAACATATGTCAGATATGACTCCAGTTGAGGCTATGGAATTTCTTCAAGACCGAATGAAAAATACTCGTTCCAATGAGGAATTCCTGTTGTCTATGAATAAGTAAAGAATAATTGTTTAGTATAAATCACCCGGATAAAGTGAATGTGATGCATTTTGTCCGGGTGATTTTTTGTTATTAGCCAGGCATATCCTTCTCCCCCGATTACTTTTAGTAATTTTAGCCTCAATGCCTGCCCCTGAATTTTCTTGCCTTAGGACCACAGAATTGAGTGCCGATTTGCAGATTCAATATCTGGATTTGTTTCAGGCTGTTTTTGGAACGCCTAAACCTGAAGGCCTTTTTCAAAGACAATTTTTACCTGGCCCCGAGCAGGCTGGATATCATGGAATGATGCAGGTGGAGGGAAAGCTTAAAGCCGCTTATAGCGCCATTCCTCTTTCATTTATTTTCGAACATAAAACGATTCAGGCAGCATTGGTGGTCGATGCTTTAGTTCATCCGGATTTTCAGGGAAAAGGCCTGTTAAGAAAGGTCTTAGATTCTTTGTACAGCAGAATGAAAGCAGAGTGTTTTGAGTTTTTGTACGGAATGCCCAATACCCTGTTTCAGCCTATCCTGACAAGGGCTTTGGGGTGGAGAGATTTAGGACAAATGAATTGGTTTGTTCTTTTTCCAGGTGGACCGACCCCACATTGGCATTTTAATCAGCCTATTTACAGACCTTTTCAGAAAGCATTTCCGCCTTATCGGTTTTTATCCCATCAGGAAAAACAGACAGATACACTCCGATATTGGGCATCCAAAACTCCCATTCCGGGATGCTCTATTTTATTGGATTGGAATTCTCGGAATCCCAATCATGCCCATTCAGATCTTTCTGCATTGAAGAATACCGGATTGTTTATTTTTCCTACATTAGGTAAAAGCAGCGGAGGGTTAACCTTGCCGGATTGGGTTCGGGGTAAACGCACATTTGTGGCTGCTTATCCTTTATCTGATTTAGGAAAAATGATTCTGGATTCTGAACAGCTTTGGCTTACCCTAGCTGACTTTGATGTTGGGTAGGGAGGTTTACCCTAAACAGGAGTTTACCCTTTTGTCGATTCTAAATAGCTTGAAATGTAATAATACGCGGTAATTATATTTACAATGGAAGGCCAAAAATGGATGCCTGTCCTTATTCCCAAAATAAAGCCGCAGAAATCCCGTCTGCCTGCAAGCGCCCGGATTTACTGAGTTTCCAATGATTAGGTTCTTCAATTAGCCATTCAGATTGTATGAATTCTCTAAGCGTATCCACACAGCGTGCTTCCAATGTATGCCCTGCAAGTGATGCATAGGCTGATTTAGGCAAACCTTCGGAAAGCCTGAGTCTGGTCATAATAAATTCATTTACCTGATCTTGGAGAGAAAGTATTTCAATTTCTTGGTTGGGCAATTCTCTCTTGCTGAGTTTTTCTAAATAGGAATTTAAATTGGGTAGATTAGCTATTCTGTGAGGCGCACGATAAGAATGCGCTGCGGGGCCTATTCCCAAATAAGGCTGCTGATACCAATAGGAAGAATTGTGCCGAGCCCTTTGTCCCTGTCGAGCATAGTTACTGATTTCATAAGCCTCATATTTATGAAACTCCGCAAACTCCTGCAATTTCAGAAATTGGGCAATCATTTCCTCTTCCAAAGGTTCTGAGGTTTTTCCTAGTTGAATCTCCTGATACAAACGAGTTCGTTTTTCTACTGTCAGGGCATAGGCAGAAAAATGAGGAGCCTCACTGGATTTTAGGAAATTTAGATTCTTTTCCCAGCCTTTCAATCCTGAGCCAGGAATGCCGTAAATTAAGTCCAAAGTAAAATTTTCAAAGCCAGCAGAGCGAATCAAATCCACGGATTCTAAAGCTTGTTTGGCATTATGGGCTCGGTGCATCCACTGCAAATCATTTTCCTCAACAGATTGTACGCCTAAACTCAGACGATTAATGCCCAAAGCAAACCAGTTTGAGAGTGAGTCAGTAGTTAAATCATCCGGATTGGCTTCCAGGGTGATTTCTGCATTCAGTTGCAGGGAGAATGTTGAATGAATTTTGCTCAGGATTTGCTCAAGAGCGGATGCGGATAGTAGGCTGGGGGTTCCTCCTCCAAAGTAAATAGATTGAATCACAGTCCCTTTCTCAAAATAACTTTTCTGAAGTTCTATTTCTGTCACTACCGCTTGTACAAAATCATCCCGAAGCGATAGTCGGGTAGTAAAATAGAAGTCACAATAGGAGCAGGCCTGTTTACAAAAGGGGATATGGAGATAGATACCTGCCATGATGCAAAGGTAGAACTAAAGGTTGTTTAATTACTTACCCTAAGCCAGGGCTTAGGGTAAGTAATTACTTAGGGTAAGCCAAAATAGCAATCCGGAATCTAAGGAATTCTGCCAAAAAATCAGTTGAGAATAGGATAGACTGTATATTTGCAGATAAGATGTCAATAGTCGCTGTTATAGGAGATGGGAGTTGGGCCACCGCATTGGTCAAGATTCTGACGGATAATCACATTCAGGTGAACTGGTGGATGCGGGATAAAGATAATCTTGCCTTTATTCGGGAGCATCATTTTAATGGTAAGTATTTGCGTAGCGCTCATTTGCATACTTCTCATATTAAGTTTTATGCAGATATCCATAAAGCATGTGCTACTGCTGATATTGTTTTATTTGCTATTCCGGCCGCTTTTTTGGTCGATGCGATAGCTCCATTAGATGCATCTGAATTAGCGGATAAAATACTTCTGTCGGCAATCAAAGGAATGGAGCCTGGTTCGGATCAGATTATTTCCGATTACCTCATTGAAAGATTTAAGGCTGACCCGAATAAGATTGCGGTCATTGCGGGTCCTTGTCATGCAGAAGAAGTTGCCATGGAGCGTATTTCCTATCTTACTATTTCTTCAGAAAGTTTAGAAACAGCAGAAGTTGTTGCTCCCTTGCTGCGCCGGCCTAATATTTTCACTTCCACTTTACAAGATATTAGTGGAGTAGAGTATGCTTCTGTTTTGAAAAATATTTATGCGATAGCCGCAGGGATTGCTAACGGAATAGGGAGAGGCGATAATTTTAAAGCAGTGCTAATTTCAAATGCCTGTGCAGAGATGAATCGTTTTCTGTCAACTGTTGTTCCAGCACCTCGCAATCTTACTCATTCCGTTTATTTAGGGGATTTGTTGGTTACAGCTTATAGTCAGCATAGCCGAAATAGAACATTTGGAAACATGATTGGGCATGGATATTCCGTTCGTTCCGCTCAGTTGGAAATGAATATGATTGCAGAAGGATATTTTGCGGTAAAATCCATGCATCATTTGCTTCGTCAATATCAGGTAGAAATGCCAATTTGCGAAGCAGTTTATATGATTTTGTATGAAAAAATTTCTCCTATTTTGGAGTTTGAAATGTTAAAAGGAAAATTATCATGAGTTTACATATAGAGGCAGGGGCACAAGATATTGCTCCAGGTATTTTACTTCCAGGCGACCCCATGCGGGCAAAAGCTATAGCAGAGCATTTTTTATCGGATGTGATTTGCTACAATAAAATTCGAGGTATGTTGGGTTTTACCGGTACCTGGAAAGGCCAAAGAGTGTCCGTTCAAGGCACAGGTATGGGAATGCCTTCTGTATCTATTTATGTCAATGAATTATTGAGGGAATACGGAGTTAAAAAACTTATTCGGGTGGGTACTGCCGGATCTATTCGGGAAGATTTACCCTTAAGATCTTTGGTAATGGCTACTGGCGCCTGCTCTGATTCTGCCATAAATCATCATCGTTTTGGAATAGGTGATTTTGCGGCCATTCCAGATTTTGAACTGGCACGCAAAGCAGCCAATCTCGCAGATCAAAGAAATTTATCTATTCGTACCGGAAATATCCTCTCTTCTGATATGTTTTATCAGGATTCCCTTTTGTCTGAAATGAAAAAGTGGGCTGATTATGGAGTGCTATGTACTGAAATGGAATCTACGGAATTGTTTACGCTCTCTGCAAAGTTTCAGGCAAAAGCACTTACCCTACTTACTATAAGTGATCATATTTTAAGAGGAGAAAAAGTGCCTCCCGTAGAAAGGCAGCAGGATTTTGTGAAAGTAGCGGAATTAGCGCTGGATACTTTATTGGATGATTAAATTATTTTTTCCGCGGATCACACAGATACGAATAGAATAATTGTGGCGCAGATTTGCCTCGCAGATAGAATGGAGCGAGTTACAGATTGCTCAATAGGTTTATTGGTTTTATTCGGAGTTGAAACGATAATTTTTTTTGCTCTATCTACCTTAATTATCCTATATCTCTCAAGGATGTTATAATGCAACCTGTCTTATTAAT
>JBEIHC010000098.1:0-10908 GCA_040381555.1 Bacteroidia bacterium | reverse complement strand
TCGCATCTAACCCCGGGCACTTCGATACGGGCCTTAGCTGGAATTCGTTTTTACCAAAGTTGCATTATGGCCCTACTCAGCGACCGGGGATTATAAAAAAATATTTTTTTGTTTTTTTGAATGGTGCAGCAGCTTTATTCCATTTAAAGTGACTTGAAATGCTGAATAATTAAAAGCAGACTTCCGCACTGGAACAACCCTAAACAGTATTCACCCAAGAACAATATCCCAAAGGTTCGATAAAAATATGCTTCGCATCTAACCCCGGGCACTTCGATACGGGCCTTAGTAGGAATTCGTTTAAACCCAAGTTGCATTATGGCCCTACTCAGCGACCGGGGATTATAAAAAAAGTTTTTTTTAATGAATGGTGCAGCAGCTTTATTCCATTTAAAGTGACTTGAAATGCTGAATAATTAAAAGCAGACTTCCGCACTGGAACAACCCTAAACAGTATTCATCCAAGAACAATATCCCAAAAGTTAGATAAAAATATGCTTCGCATCTAACCCCGGGCACTTCGATACGGGCCTTAGCTGGAATTCGTTTTTACCAAAGTTGCATTATGGCCCTACTCAGCGACCGGGGATTATAAAAAAATATTTTTTTTTTTTGCTTTTTTGAATGGTGTAGCAGCTTAATTTCATTTAAAGTGATTGGGATACCCAAAAAACTAAACCCAAAACTATAGTTGCCTAAATATCAAAACTTTAATTGTTTAATGAAAAGAATGTGCGGAAATAAGCAGCAAGGGATAAACACACTCTCTTACTGCAATTCATCTTGCTTAACGGACCAATCAAATTTTACCTTACCCGCTGAATCCAACACCTCCAACTTCAATACTCGAGTTCCTTTTTCGCCCGTTACGGATAAGCGACCAAAATTCTGCTCTGCTACTAAACTACCCTGTACCCGCATAGGATTCTTTCCCTCTTCGGTTTCTGCAATCTTCTCAAAAGGCCCTGAAGTCAAGGGCGAACAAGTGAAATCATATAAAGGATAAGTACCTGTTCGATCCATTTTCAATAATTCAGTAAAATGTCGATCTCCACTCAAAAACAGCACTCCTGGAATCTTATAATCCTTCAAGTGGTTGAGTAATGCATTTTTCTCATTTGGAAAAATCTCCAGAGTCTCCATTTTGGCAGGATTAGCGTGTTGATTCAATACCTGATTCCCATTAACAATAATCTTAAAGGTAGATTTTGAAGCAATTAATTTATCTGTCAACCACTGAAGTTGATCCTTTCCCCAGTAGGATTTATTCGGGTCCTCCGGCTTTAATTTATTGGGAGCTCGATAGTATCGATTGTCCATCAGAAAAAATTCCACATCAGACAATTTAACAACCCCATAAGCTCCGGGAACTGTATTTCCTTCAGGATTAGGCGTGGGCCAGAAAGCCTGAAATAGTCCCAGGGATTGATTTTTAAATTCAAATGAGCGGTCGGAATCATTAGGTCCAAAATCATGATCATCCCAAATGGCAACATTCGGTCTTACTCCCAAAAGCGCTTGCACAGCAGAATCTAAGAGAGTATGTCGATACCGATAATACATGCCCGAAGGGGAAGAATAATCTACTTCCCTCAAGTAGATATTATCCCCTAACCAAAGCATACAATCTGCCGGGATCTTGCTCATCGTTTTCAAAATATCAGTTGATTTTCCGTAAGGCGCACCAGGTCGGTCATAGGCAGTTTCATTAATGTACAAACAAGACCCCATGAGAATGGTGATATCTGGGGCAGGTATTCTCCATTCCCATAAAATCGGAGTAGTGAAAGTGTACAAAGGACTACTCCATTTCTTTTTCCCTGAATGCAAGGAATACTGATATTTTCGCCCAGGCTGAAGTCCTTGAATAAGAAATTCCACCTGTCTATGCTTCCCTTCCTTCCAGCAATCTCGACCTTCAATATAAACAGGCTTTCCTCTTGACACGGAATCGGTGCTCAATCCTAATTGAAGCGTACCGGAACCCTCAACAGAAAATAAAATTCTCACCTCCTGATGAGTAGGGACACCACAAACCGGAACGCCTATCGAAATCGACTGTGCTCTTAAACTGCCCAGAATCAGGCAAATGAAAATTTTAACTGAAATTATTTTCCACATACAAGCTGTATTTGCCTTAAATTTATCATTATTGTACTGCCAAGATATACCATTTGTGCGTTTGACCCGTATTATAAGCTATGTCCGTTTTTTTAAAAGCTACTTTTCAGAATCTTTTACAATTTGTTTACTCGGTTCCGGCAGAAGCCATTCAGGCGCTGTTGCCCCCGGGACTGGAACCTGAATTAAAAGAGGGAAAAGGTCAGCTTATCCTTTCTGCCTTGGAATTCAAGCAAACAAAAGTGAAAGGACTGAAAATCCCTTTTCATGTGAATTTCCCAGAAATGCATCTGAAAACCATTGTACGAAAGGGGGATCAAACAGGCGCTTTTTTCATCCGTCAATTTGTACCGAAGCATTGTATTGCCGTGGTTGCCCGCAGAATTTACCACGAACCCTATGAATCTTTTCCTCTCGAGTTTTCCATTCAATCCATGCCTGGAACAGAAGAAGGAACTACCCTGCAAGAACTCACCTGTAAACTTTGGAAAAAGGACAAAACAGTAGAAATTCGAGCCTACATAGACGGAAGCGCTGCGGAAATTTCAGAATCAGAGGATTATTTTGAGAATCTCCCTCCGGAAATTTTTACCGGATTTGGGAAAAACGACAAAGGGGAAGTCAGCACTTATACCATGGAGCAAAAAGCCCTGAAAGCAGTGCGTATCCAAGAATGGTCAATGACAGGAGATTTAAATGGAATCTTCGAGGACTGCCTACCCTCCGGATTCCCCGACCAACCCGATGAAGTGCTGTTTATTCAAGGTCAGGCAGTACGGATTACCCAACCCTTGAAAGGGAGTTAGTTGAGTGGGGTAAAAATTGAATTCATCTAATCACTAGTTCCCTTAAAACAAATTGGGTGATAGAAAATCGACCATATTAAGATGAATAGTTAAGAATTTATCAGGTCCCGAATCTAAATTCAAAATCAGAGTATATACCCAAAAGATATACTTTTGCTTAGTGTAACTTATCATGAAACTCTTGTCCCTTAAGTTAGACGACACAATCTTTTCTGAAACAGAGGAGATTACTTCTGAATTAAATCTTCCCAGAAATCGATACATTATTAAGGCTATCAAAATGTATAATCTGTTTAATAAAAGGCGGTTACTGAAAAAACAATTGAGCAAGGAATCTCTTGCATTAGGGAGTGAGTCCATGAGCATCCTGCATGACTTCGAAGATTTATTAGATGAAGGTCAATTTCAATCCATAAACCATAAACGATTCATTCGCAAGGTGAGTCAATTAAATATAGAGCAAATTGAAACTTTGCGAAAAAACATCAAAATTGTCCTTGATTTATAATTAAGCCCATTTCAATTATTTTGGGAACACTCTATCTCCAAATCCTGTTTAAATACTAAATCATACTATGCTTACCTGGAATCAAATCATTCAATATGCCCGCAATGGCAATCCTGCACCCACTCATCGGGTAGAAAAAACTGCCGAAGAATGGCAGAAAACCCTCACGCCTGATCAGTTTCGGGTTACGCGTCAGCATGGCACGGAGAGACCTTTCAGTGGAGAATATTGCGGAGTATTTGAACTCGCCATTTATGCTTGTGTTTGTTGTGGGGCCTTGCTTTTTGATGCTCGGGAAAAATTTGAATCCGGAACAGGTTGGCCTTCCTTTACCCAACCCATTCAAGCCAATGCCATTAAATACCATGAAGATACCAGCCATGGCATGCAGCGCGTCGAAACCCTATGCAATACTTGTGATGCACACCTCGGCCATGTATTTCCAGATGGTCCAGCTCCTTCCGGCTTACGATACTGCATGAACTCCGTCGCTTTGCAAAAAACAGATGCCCTACCCGGCGAAAAAATCGAAACTGCCACCTTTGGCGGAGGTTGCTTTTGGTGCACGGAAGCCATTTTTGAATCCTTAAAAGGAGTAAAATCTGTTATTTCCGGATATTCAGGAGGAAGCCTAAAAAATCCAACCTACAAACAAATATGCTCTGGCACAACGGGACATGCAGAGGTAGTGCAAATTCAATTTGACCCTAGCCTTATTTCTTTTGAGGACCTAGCCAGCATTCATATTCTATCTCATGACCCAACTACGCTCAACCGTCAGGGAGCAGATGAAGGCACTCAATATCGTTCGGTGATTTTCTTTCATTCCGATGCCCAAAAAATATCTTCCAAAAAAGTAATTGAATCCTTAAAAAAAGAATTTAAAAATCCCATTGTAACGGAGGTATCTGCATTTACAGAATTTTATCCTGCAGAAAATTACCATCAGGATTATTTCAAAAACAATCCCGACCAACCCTATTGTCAAGTAGTAATTAGTCCTAAATTAAAAAAGTTTAGGGAGAGGTTTCAGGGAAAGTTGAAATAAGGAAAAGGTGACTTAGAGAATTCGGCCGATTGAAAGCTGTTTCTAGACGAATTTTGAATTATGAGTTATGATTTATATACATACCATACTTAACAACTAACCACTAACCCCTTCCCCTACTCCTCTCCTCCATTCTCTGCCTTCAGTCTCAACCAGTGGGCGCCTTTTACAACCCAGTGCCGATTGCGTAAATCTTCGGCTGATTGGATTTCAGCATAGCCCTTCTGTTGAACACCTACTTTGATTTCAACCTTTTGAAATACACTGTCCGAAATGGCTTCGATTATATACTGTTTTCCACCGGACTCCACGATAGCCTCTTTCAATAAACTGGGTAATTGATCCCCTTGAAATTCAATCTCCGCACGCATAAACATGCCTGGAACTAAGAGCGGATCATAAGAATCAAAATGACAATGTACCACGGTGCTTTTATCGGCATCTAAAGAATGACCTACTGCAATTACTTTTCCAGTATATTTTTTCTCGGGTGAATGCGAAGTATAGGCCAGTATAGACTGACCTACGGAAATATACTGTAAGTCCTTTTCATACACTTGTAAGGATAAATGAATATCACTTACATCCACTAATTCAAAGAGTATTTCACCTGGAGAAAGATACTTTCCAATATTCGCATTAACCTTAGATACAAAACCAGAAATAGGAGAATTCAATACAACTGTCCGAGATAAATTGCTATCGGATAATTGATCAGCCTTAATTCCAATTAAGGATAATTTTTCAGCCATTGCTTTATACAGTACCTTTTGAATTAAATAATCTGATTCAGTTTGCTTATAAGTTTTTTCACTCACTGCCTTTGTTAATACCAAATCCTTCTGACGATTAAATTCAGATTCCAACTGCTGTAATTTAATTTTGGCCAATAAATAATCTTGTTGCAACTGAATATATTCTGGATCTTCCAAAATAGCCAATTTCTGACCCTTATACACTTTTACCCCAGGTAGTAAATCGGTTGATTTTAAATATCCGCCTAGAGGTACACTTACAGAAATTAAATTCTGTGGAGGGGCCTCGACTTTGCCTTGCAACAAAATTGTACCAGCCATTTTCTGGTAAGTTAAGGTATCAGTTACAATCTCCACCTGAGCAAGCTGAGCTTTACTCAAGTGAATAGTCCCGTCTGTCTGTTCGCTCAGAGTTACTTCAGACTTTTCGGTAACCTCAGTAGTACAGGCACTGAGGGAAATCATTATCAAACAATATATCCAGTTCTTCATGGTTTTTCGGAATTAAAATGATACGAGGAAATTAATACGGTATTCAGTGCTTGTTGTTCTTGTACAGAATAAAATTCCAGGCGAAGATTCAACTGTTGTTGGATTAAATAATTCCATTCCAAAATAGTTAAATCCCCCTTTTGCATTCTCTGTTCTAATATTTCAGATTCTTGCTTTAGAGAAGTATTCTGCAATTTGGACAATAGTTGATACTGATCTTGCAATATCTTCTGTTTTGTCCATAAGGATTCATATTCCCAGCGAATCTTTTTTTGTTGATATTGGTAATTAGAAACCTCAGATTCCTGAATAAATCGAGCTGCCGCAATTCGGGAAGAATGAACGCGACCCCAGATAGGAATGCCCAAACCTACCTGAAAACTTTGAAATAGTTGACCATAATTATAAAAGCGTTCATTGGCTCCCACTCCGTACATACTCATGCCTGCATATCCAAGGTAAAAAGAAGGTAAACGCTTCTGTTTCTCTAAAGAAATAGAAAAGGCTGAATGTTTGGATGCCAATTCTGCCTGACGCACCCGGGGATGCAGATTCCAATTTTCTGTAGATAAGCTTACATCAGGTAAATTAATTAATTCGGCTGTGGCTGAATATTGCTCTGTGGTATTTAAGAGTTGGGTCAACTCCAAATTAAGTGCTACTTTTCGATTCCCCAATTCTTGTATCTGTGAATTTAAAATACCTTTTTGAGATTTCAAGGCACTTAATTCTAATGCATCAGTTTCTCCTGATTTCAATCGAATTTCAGCCAATCGGATGGAATTATCCAATAAACTATCTGTACTTTTCAATAAATTCTGACGAATTAGTAGAAAATAATTCTCAATAAATACGGATTGAATTTTCCGCTTCAATTGCTGATTTTCCCAATCCAATAAATTAGCTTCCTGTTCCCATTCATTTTTCAATATATTTTTCTGCTGCCGATATACTCCGGGAAAATCAAAAGCCTGAGTAATAGCGATTCTTCGATCGGAATAAATACTATTCATCTGGCCATATTCAGCTTGCATTTCCAACCGTGAAAATGAATTCCCGGTAGAAATCATTTCTTTGGAATAATTCACCTGAGCGAGTTGAGAATTTAATCCTTGATTATTCTATTGAGCCAGTTGCAGAGCTGTTTCCAGTGAAAGAGGCGTTTGAGCAGAACCATACTGGGGAATACCTGCTAAACACATCAGAATTAAAACCGGTAGTATTTTAGCAAAATTTTTCTTCTCTGACCAGGCAAATAAAATAGGCAAAACAAAAAGAGTCAAGAAAGTAGCCAATAATAATCCACCCATTACAACAGTTGCCAAAGGTTTTTGTACTTCAGCACCAGCACCATTACTGAGAGCCATCGGAAGAAATCCTAAAGATGCTACAAAGGCAGTCATTAATACTGGCCGCATACGAGTTTTAGCACCTCCTAAAATAATGGAGCTCAATTTACTTCCAGGCAATTTCTTTCTACGATTAAATTCTGCCATAAGGACAATTCCATTTAAAACGGCCACCCCAAACAAGGCAATAAAACCAACGCCTGCGCTGATACTAAAGGGCATATCTCTTGCGTACAGAGCAAAAATACCTCCGATAGCAGATAGGGGCACAGCAGTAAAAATCAAAAAGGCCTGTTTCATAGAATAAAAAGCAAAATACAATAAGAGCACAATCATTAATAATGCCGCAGGTACAGCTATCAATAATCTACTTTTCGCTTTTTCCAAATTCTCAAAAGATCCTCCGTACTGAATTCTATATCCAGGAGGTAATTGAATATCTTGAGCCACTTTTTGTTGAATCTCTTTCACGACAGTTTGTACATCTTTGCCTCTAATATTAAAACCCGTAACAATTCTTCTTTGTGCATCCTCCCGTTGGATTTGATTCGGCCCTTCCTGAATTCTAACAGAAGCCAAAACAGACAATGGAACGGACTTTCCTGATTTTAAAGGAATCATTAAATTTTGTAATGCTGCAGGATCATTTCGAATTTGCTCATCCATTCTAATGACTAATTCAAATCGTTTCTCCTCTTCATACATCCATCCCGCACTTTGACCTGCATAGGCAATTCGTAGAGCATTATTTACTTCTTCCACACTGGCACCGTGAGCCGCGAGGGCAGCCCTATTAAAAGAAACCAACAATTCTGGCATGCCCGTAATGGATTCTATATAAAGATCGACACAACCGTCAGTGGTAGAAATAATCTCTCCTAAAGCATGAGCATACCGAGTAAGAGTATCCAAATTCTCACCAAATATTTTACACACCACATCCTGCCGAGCACCTGTCATTAATTCATTAAAACGCATTTGAACGGGATATTGAAAACCGAATGATACCCCTGGTAAAGCCTCCAATTCTGCCTTCATTTTTTCTGCTAATTCCGGAAATGTTTTCGCACTGGTCCATTCCGATTTATCTTTTAAAATAACCATTAAATCACTCGCTTCTACGGGCATTGGGTCAATAGGAATTTCACTACTACCTGTTTTACCTACTACCTGCTCTACCTCTGGAAATTTTTCCAATAAAATACGCTCGCCTTTTAAGCATACTTCCGTAGATAAACTCAGATTATTTCCAGTTAAGACTCGTGTTTCAATAGCAAAATCTCCTTCCTCTAAAGCAGGGATAAACTCTCCTCCTAATTGCAGCATCACCCAAACGGAAACTCCGGCAATAAGGACAACAGAAATCAATATTTTCTTGGAATTTCTTAAAGCTATTTTTAAAGTGCGCAGATAAAATCGTTCGACAAAATTCATCCATCGAGCAGAAAAATCTGATTGCATTTTGATATTTTTAGGAAGGGCTAAACTACTGACCATTGGGACCCAAGTAAGGGACAAGATAAAAGCACCCAGCAAAGCATAGGCAACGGTTAAAGCCATAGGCTGAAACATCTTCCCTTCAATTCCTTGAAGCGTAAAAATAGGTAGGTACACTACTAAAATAATTATCTGTCCAAATACCGCGCTGTTCATCATAGATCCGGCAGTTTGCTCCACCATTGAATCCATTTCCCCGGTCGATAATTTAACTTTATTTCTCGCAGAGTGATGATGACTAATGCGATGTAAAACGGCCTCTACGATAATTACGGCACCATCCACAATTAACCCAAAATCCAATGCCCCCAAGCTCATTAAATTACCACTCACTCCGGTCAGATTCATCAGTATTACCGCGAATAACATAGACAAAGGAATTACACTGGCGACAATAAAACCTGCTCTTAAATTACCTAAAAATAATACCAGAACAAATACCACAATTAATGCCCCTTCTGCCAAATTTTTGGTTACTGTACTAATTGAATTATTCACCATTTTCGTTCTATCCAGGAAAGGTTGCAGAATAATTCCAGGAGGCAGAATCTTTTTAACTTCCTCTACCTTCTGCTTGACTAATTCTACTGTCCTGGAGCTATTTCCTCCTTTTACCATCATCACTACAGCTCCCGCAACTTCCTGCTCTCCATTATAAGTCATGCTTCCATATCTAATGGCATGACCTTCCTTTACTATCGCTAATTCATTCAAGGGAATGGGCATTCCTTCCTCCCCAATACGGATGGGAATATTTTCTATATCCTGAATTGAGGTAAACAATCCTTCTGTTCGAATATAGAGTACATCTTTATTTCGTTCAATATAAGCTCCTCCAGTATTTTGATTATTTGCCTCCAAGGCATCAATTATATCCTGAAGGCTAATATTTCGGGATGCCAGTTTGTCGGGTAAAATACTAATTTCAATTTGACGAACATTTCCCCCAAAGCTGCTCACATCGGCCACTCCTTCTACCCTTAATAATTCACGCCTAACAATCCAATCTTGAATGGTCCTTAAATCCGAAAGGGTATATTGCTGTTCATATCCTTTATCGGGTCTTAAAGTATATTGAAATATCTCCCCTAAACCAGTAGTAACAGGAGCGAGGTAGGAATCTGCCATTCCTGCAGGAATTTTATCTTTCACCTCTTGCAATCTTTCGGAAACCTGCTGTCTTGCCCAATACACATCGGTTTCTTCGGTAAATACAAGGGTAACTAAAGACAAACCGAAACGGGAGAAGCTCCTGAGTTCTAATAAACCGGGAATATTACTACAAGCCTGCTCAACTGGGAAGGTAACCAATCGTTCAATATCTGTAGCGCCTAAAGCCGGAGCCTGGGTAATCACTTGCACCTGATTATTGGTAATATCGGGCACAGCATCGATGGATAAATGCGTAAGTTGCCATAAACCTATTACAACTAATCCAAACACCATCAGACCAGTTAATAATTTTTGCCTAATAGAAAAGGCAATGATTGACTGTAACATGATAAGTAAGTTATATTCTCTGAAATTTTAAAATAAAGGGAAAACGCCTAAAATTATTGGCAGTTAAATCTTAAAATTACTCCTAGTATTAAAGGAATAAACTATTCAGAAGAGTTGGGGTGGTTGCCAAACTAAACCCTTGTACCCACTGGGCAAGGTCTTAAAAACAAAGGAATCAGTGTGGGAAACAATTCCATCAACAAAATGGATAATTGAGGATAAATCTTTCTTTTTAATCGAATACTTTATCAACGAACCACACTCGTGGGATTTAAAGGGAAGATTATGATCTGTTTCATTCTCAGGATGAGTGCTAGATTGTGAATTTGCATAATGTAGTTCTAAGAATGAATAAAAAGACATTTCGGGATTGAGTGCCTTATGTTCATTAAAATGCCTCCAAAGAACAGGCAATCTGAGCACCTCATGCAATTCAGTCCCTGAGAGAGACAAAACAAGAACCATCAGCAAAACAAACATTCGTTGCACAAGTCAAAGTTAAGTGAATTAAAGGAAACTAAAAATGATAAAAATCATTTAACCAACACTACTTACTATAAATTCCAACAGAGTACATTTCCAGTTTATAGATTTCCCAAAAAACAAATTGCCCTCCCTAAGGCAGGCAATAGGTCATTTCCAAATTGAGTCATGATCAATATGCTTAAACTGAAACCATTTTCAAAATCGTATCTTGACTTCAAGTTGCTAGTGCTAAATTAGGAAAAAGTCCTTAAGTTTTGCAACATGTCAAAATATAAAAGATTAACGGTCTACGAGAGAGAACAAATTTCGAAGATGTTAGCAGCAGATTGTACCTATTCGCTAATAG
>JBEIHC010000097.1:0-10986 GCA_040381555.1 Bacteroidia bacterium | reverse complement strand
GCTTATATTTTTGGCGACAACCAAACAGAGCAGAAAATAGCCATGACAGCTCCCGTAATTTATAAACATGATAAAAATAATCAAGCCTCCGAAATGAGTTTCGTTCTTCCGGAAAGCGTTCCAGTGGGATCTGAACCTTCCCCTAAATCAAAAGAGATTTTCTTTGAAGAAACAGCACCCGCCTATCTTGCTGTAATTTCCCGTGGCGGATGGCCTAATCAAAAAGATCTGGATAAAATGGCGAAGACCTTGTCTGCAATTCTCGAAAAGAAAAACCTGACCCCAGAGGGCGAGTTTGAATATAGATATTATAATTCGCCCTTCGAATTGTTTAATCGAAATACAGAAGTTTCAATAAAAATAACCGGATTTAAAGAGTAATGTCTAATTAATAATTATTTTTATTAATCATTTTTTACGAATTATATTATACGGTACAATAGCATAAGTTAACACAGGTCTGTATTTTAGGTCCAATACCGTTTTATGTGGGTCAATTTAGAATTAGGTAGAAATAAATTACCGTACTCAGTCTATCAATCACAAGATAAAAACGCATGAGCTGTGGCTTGAAGGTTGCGTGTCCTTTCCTTCGGGGACGGTTAGGGAAGTGGCCTCTGCACAGTTGGGAGAGAAGACGAGGCTCGGCAATTTAAAATGTATTGATCAATTACCCGTAATCAATGGCGTAGAACCATATTTTATTATATTTTTCACTATATGAATGATCTGTAGGAATAATTTAACTCTTTCGGATTGGTTCAATCAACTTGTCTGAAATTATGCAAAACTGATAATTATCAGTTTTTTTGTTGATTCCTGTCATGGAATTGTTCTCAATAGAAGCCCCACTTTTGTACAATGGATCAGCCATTGACAGGGAACAAGTCCTTCGGGAAGATTAAAGCAGAATCCTTATGTTTTCATTGCGGCTCTGAGTTGCCTGCTCGAAAATTCTCTCTAGAAGATAAGTCCTTTTGTTGTGAAGGCTGTGTAACCGTTTATTCCCTATTAAAGGATAAGGATTTATGTCGTTATTATGACATCACTCGGAATCCAGGAGTAGAAGCTATCAAGCCTGTTTTTAAAGAAAAATTTCTCTTTTTAGACCATCCTGAAATCCGTGAAAGACTCATTCGCTTTAGCGATGGCAAAACTTCCTTGGTAAATTTCGTATTGCCTGCCATTCATTGTAGTTCCTGCATTTGGCTATTGGAACATCTATATCGTTTGTCTCCTGGAATCAATCGTTCTGTTATCCAATTCCAAGCCCGTGAGATTCAAATTTGGTTTCAAGAAGACTTAATTAGCTTGCGCAAGTTGGCGGAATTGCTTGCCTCTATTGGATATGAACCCGCAATTGAGGAAAGCGGCTTTCAAAAGGATGCAGAGGAAAAGGAAGATAAAAGCCTCTACTATCGTTTGGGCGTGGCAGGATTTTGTTTTGGCAATATCATGCTCCTCAGTTTTCCGGAATATTTTTCTTTGGCAAACTCCCGAGAAGAAGGCATGAGTCTCCTTTTTCGCTTGTTGAATTTTACCCTGGCTTTACCTGTTTTATTGTATAGTGCCGTTCCTTTCATTCGTTCGGCTTGGAACAGTATTCGTCAAAAGGAAATAAACCTAGATGTGCCTTTGGCAGCGGGTATCTTGGCCATGTTCTTTCGATCTTCTTGGGATTTAGCTTTTGATTTGGGTCCAGGATTCATGGATACCTTGGGAGGCTTGGTGTTTTTTCTCTTAATTGGTAGATGGTTCCAAAGAAGAGTCTATAGTCGTTTCTCTTTTGATAGAGATTATAAAGCTTATTTCCCGCTTGCTGTTACTCGGATAATGGAAGATGATTGCCAGGAGATTCTTCCTTTAGCTCGACTAGAATCTGGACATCGTTTGTTGATCCGGAATCAGGAATTGATTCCTGCTGATGCCATGCTCTTAAAGGGTAATGCCCTTATAGACTATAGTTTTGTAACGGGAGAATCCATGCCTATTGCTTGTGCCGAAGGCGAGTTTTTATATGCAGGAGGAAGGCAAACAGGGGCAGGCATAGAAATTCAAATTCTTCGACCGGTTTCCGAAAGTTATCTGACCAAACTTTGGAACCATTCTAGTTTCCACAAGAATAAAGAGGAAGCTTTTGCAACTTTCTCTCATAAGGTGAGCCATTATTTTACTCAAGCTATTGCGGTTGTTGCTTTATTGGCTGCGGCTTATTGGTTGTTTCAGGGTCTAAGTCAAAGGGCCTTAGATGCTTTTACTGCGGTTTTGATTATCGCTTGTCCTTGTGCATTAGCATTGTCCTCTCCTTTCGCCTTGGGTAATGCATTAAGAATCATGGAACGCAATCGCTTTTATGTAAAAAACATTGCGACTGTGGAGGCATTAGCTGCAGCAGATAGTCTTGTTTTGGACAAAACGGGAACCCTTACGCCTGCTGGAAGTGGAGAGGTAAATTGGGAGGGTATTACGCTCAAAGATGAAAAAGCATTATTTACAGCTTTATTTTCCCAAAGCATTCATCCCCTTAGCCGCAGAGCAGCTGCTTGGTTGGGAGGAAATGTTAGCCTGTCTGTTCAGGAATTTCAAGAAGTGAGTGGGAAAGGAATTTGCGGCCAGGTCAATGGACTGAATCTGAGAGCCGGCAGTTTTTCTTGGGTAACCGAAAGTGCTGCTGATGCTCAAAGTCATTTCAGCGCCGATACTCGAGTATGGCTCAGTTTGGAGGGTGCCTTATTGGGAAGTTTGAAATTCAGTCAGCAATATCGGCCGGCTTTAGGAAAGGTTTTAAGTGAGTTAAGAAATACGCTAACTCTAGCAGTTCTTTCTGGAGATGGTCAACAGGAAGAATCTAGGTTGAGGGAATATTTTACTCCGTCTGAACCCTTATTGTTTCGGCAAAGCCCGGAACAAAAACTGGAGTACATTAAACAAATGCAATTAGCAGGGCATAAAGTTATTATGGCTGGAGACGGTTTAAATGACGCAGGAGCCTTAAAGCAAAGTGATGCCGGAATTGCCTTAACTGAGGGAAATGCCGGATTTACCCCGTCTAGTGATGCCATTTTGGAAGGGTCTAACTTTCATCTCTTGCCCCGATTACTTGCTTTTGCCCGAAGGAGTGTGCAGGTAATTCATCTAAGCTTTATGATCTCAATTTTATATAATGTCACAGGACTATTTTTCGCAGTGCAGGGAACCTTATCCCCCTTATTTGCTGCGGTACTCATGCCGGTAAGTTCGGTTACTGTTGTTGTTTTCACCACCGTATTGACTACTTGGATGGGCAGAAAGGAGGGCTTGCTATGAGTGTAATGTTAGTGCTAATTTTCTTTAGTATCTCTACAGCTTTATTGTTTCTGATTGCCTTTGTATGGGCTGTACGAAACGGACAATTTGAGGATGATTACACCCCTTCTGTCAGAATATTATTGGATGATGTAGCAAGTTCTATAGAACCTAATCCAAAAATTACCCCTAATCAAACTCCATCTTTAACCCCTGAATCTCATGCAAGCGGACAAGTTTAGTTATGATAATCGCATTGTGCGATTGTTTATGATTGCCTCGGTGACATTTGGTGTAGTCGGTATGCTGGTTGGGCTCCTCGCAGCCATGCAGTTATACTGGCCTGAGCTGAATTTCGGTATGCCCTACACCTCTTTTGGAAGGATTCGTCCTCTTCATACGAATGCAGTAATTTTTGCCTTTATTGGAAATGCCATGTTTATGGGTATTTATTATGCCTTGCCTAGGCTTTGTAAATCCCCTATGTTTAGCCCATTTCTAAGCCGGGTAAATTTTTGGGGCTGGCAGTTGATTATTCTTGCTGCCGCCATTACTCTGCCTCTGGGAATTACTACCTCCAAAGAATATGCAGAGCTAGAATGGCCAATTGATATTGCCATTGCATTAATCTGGGTAGTATTTGGAATCAACATGATTGGTACACTGGTTAAAAGACGCGAAAGACATATATATGTTGCTATTTGGTTTTTTATCGCTACTTGGGTAACGGTTGCTGTTTTACATATCGTTAATTCTTTTGAGCTTCCCGTAAGTTTGTTCAAGTCTTATTCTCTGTATGCAGGAGTTCAAGATGCCTTAGTACAATGGTGGTATGGCCATAATGCGGTGGCGTTTTTCTTGACTACTCCATTCCTAGGATTAATGTATTATTATCTACCCAAAGCAGCTGAAAGACCTGTCTATTCTTATCGCTTGTCTATTCTTCACTTTTGGACTTTAATCTTTTTGTATATCTGGGCTGGTCCTCACCACTTATTGTATTCCACTTTGCCAGATTGGGCACAGTCTCTTGGAGTTGTCTTCTCCATTATGTTGATAGCTCCTTCTTGGGGAGGGATGGTCAATGGTTTGCTTACCCTCAGAGGCGCATGGGATAAAGTGCAGGAAAATCCGGTACTGAAATTCATGGTAGTGGCCGTTACTTGTTATGGGATGTCAACTTTTGAAGGCCCTATGTTGTCATTGAAAAATGTGAATGCCATCGCACACTTCTCCGATTGGGTTGTTGCCCATGTGCACATAGGAGGATTAGGATGGAATGGATTTATGATTTTCGGGATGCTGTATTGGCTTGTTCCTAAATTGTATGGCCGTGAAATATTTTCAGTAAAATTGGCAAATGCCCATTTCTGGTTAGGTTCTTTAGGGATAATCTTCTACGCTGTCCCAATGTATTTTGCTGCTCTAGTGCAAGGATTGATGTGGAAGGAGTTTACTCCAGAGGGCATTTTGAAGTATCCCAATTTTTTGGAAACTACCTTGCAGATTATCCCCATGTATATGCTTCGTTCTATTGGGGGGGCTCTTTATTTGATTGGTGTCTTTGTAATGATTTATAATCTCATGAAAACAGCCTATGCCGGTAAGTTTATAGGCGAAGAATATGCAGAAGCACCTCCACTGAGTCCTGCAACTCATCCTGAACCAGGAGAGCATTGGCATCGTCGATTGTTTGAACGACGCCCTTTCCTGTTAACGATTTTTGCTACTGTTGCAATATTGATAGGGGGAGTTGTTGAATTAGTTCCTACCTTCTTAATCGAATCCAATGTTCCCACAATAGCATCTGTAAAACCCTATACACCCTTAGAATTAGAAGGTCGGGATATTTACATTCGCGAAGGATGTGTGGGCTGCCATTCTCAATTGGTAAGGCCTTTCCGTTCTGAAACAGCTAGATATGGGGAGTATTCTAAATCGGGGGAATATGTATATGATCATCCATTTTTATGGGGCTCAAAACGAACGGGTCCGGATTTGCAACGCGTAGGAAAAAAATATCCGGATTCCTGGCATTATCGTCACATGTACGAACCCGGAGATATGGCGCCAGGATCTATCATGCCGGCTTATTCTTGGTTGCATGAAAATACACTGGATTTGTCTGATTTAAAAGGAAAGATTTCTGCTATGCGCATATTGGGAGTTCCTTATCCCGAAGGGTATGAAGATCAGGCTGAGGCTGATTTGCAAACCCAGGCAAATTCTATCACTAAAAATCTGAAGTCTGAAGGGGTGAATACCAGTTCTGATAAAGAAATCATTGCCTTAATTGCTTACCTGCAACGATTGGGTACTGATATTAAATTGAAAAAAACAGAATCTACCAATAATTAAGGAGGTATATATGATTCGTCAAACATTAGAACATATCAGCGGTATAAGTATTTATCCCTTGATATCCTTCGTTATTTTCTTTGTATTCTTTTTGGTGCTTCTACTGTATGTATTCAGTATGCGCAAAGCAAAGATTGAAGAACTTAGTCAACTTCCACTGGAAGATAGTTTGCTAAATCCCAAGAAAGGAGGGTATCCGAATGCGTAATTTACTATTGTCCTTAGGGTTTTATGGAGTCGGCGTTCAATTATCGGCTCAAATCGCAGCTCCTGCTGCGACAACCGCTGTGGAAATGGCCTCTCAAGATCAGATTAATACTGCTTTAAATTTAGCTTTTGCTACTATTGGCGTATTGTTGTTTGTGGTAATCATTTTAGGGGTAAGTATTCAGTCTTTAATCCAGGTGACACTTTATCCGGAAGGTTCCCCGGCGGCAGAATCTAAACCATCTTGGTGGGGCAGATTTAAAGGGATAGTACCTGCACCTGGACAAGTAATGGATCGGGATATAGGTCATGAATACGATGGCATCACTGAGCTGGATAATGATATGCCGCCCTGGTTCAAATTCTTATTCTATGTTACTATTTTATTTGCTGTCGCTTATATTTTGAATTACCATGTATTCAAATGGACCCCTCTTCAAGACGAGGAGTATGCTCAAGAAATGCAGGTTGCTGAAGCTGAGTTGTCTGTCATTCGAGAAAAACAAGCGATGAATCTCAATGAAGATATTGTGACTGCACTAACGGATGCTTCCAGTGTCTCTGCTGGTAAAGTAATCTTTGAACAGAATTGCTCAGTATGCCACGGAAAAGGGGGGGAGGGTTTGGTTGGTCCAAACCTGACAGACGCATTTTGGATTCATGGGGGCGGAATTAAAAATGTATTTAAGATTGTGAAAGTTGGGGTTCCGGATAAAGGGATGATTGCTTGGCAAGGTCAATTGAATCCATTACAGATTCAGCAGGTTTCCAGTTATGTTTTATCTCTTCAGGGCACTAATCCTGCAGGAGCAAAAAGTGCACAAGGCGAAAAGTGGAATGAAGGTTCTGCTGCAGGTAGTACCGCCCTTGCTGTTGATTCCTCAGTTGTCGCAATTGACTCTACTCAATAGCTAACGCTGAAGCCTTCCGGAATAGCCAATAGATGCTCCCGGGGAGGTTTCATACTTTATAAAAAACAATATGGCAGAGCACGCACTTCAAGACCCTAGCGATGATTTTAGGGACAGTCTCTCCAATATGGATGATCAGGGAAATCGTAAATGGATTTACCCCAAAAAACCTCAAGGTCGATTTCATAATACTCGAATTGTTGTAGCAATCATTCTTTTGAATTTTTTATTTGGAGCACCCTTCCTTCGAATGAATGGTGAGCCTCTTTTCCTGATAGATATTCTGAATCGTAATATTATTCTGGTAGGAATTCATTTTGGACCACAAGACATTCATTTACTCTTATTAAGTGCTTTGTCCTTTATTGTTTTTGTGATACTTTTTACTGTTATTTTTGGCAGAGTTTGGTGTGGTTGGGCTTGTCCTCAAACTATTTTTATGGAAATGGTCTTCCGGAAAATAGAGTACTTTCTCGAGGGAGATTGGATGCACCAAAAAGTATTGGATCAAGCGCCACTAACAGTTCGGAAATTCGTTCTAAAATTTATTAAGCATACGCTCTTTTGGGTAATTTCTTTTTTAATTGCCAATACATTTTTGGCTTATATTATCGGAACGGATGCCTTATTTAAAATTATTTCCGAACCTATTGCTCAACATGTTGTTGGGTTTTCTGCAATAGCAATTTTTACTACCGTATTTTATTTTGTTTTTTCAAAGCTGAGAGAGTTGGCTTGTATTGTGGTTTGTCCCTATGGTCGATTACAAGGGGTTTTGTTGGATAAAGATTCTATGGTCGTAGCCTATGATTTTGTGCGGGGTGAGCCAAGAGGAAAACTCAATAAAGGTGTGGAACGAAGTTTGGGTGATTGTATTGAGTGCAAACAATGTGTTCAGGTATGTCCAACGGGTATTGATATCCGAAATGGAACTCAGTTGGAATGTGTTAACTGTACTGCCTGTGTTGATGCTTGTGATACAATCATGGATAAAATCGAGAAACCTCGAGGCCTCATTCGATTTGCTTCTTTCAATCAAGTTTTAGATAAAACTAAATTTCAACTCACTACCAGAGTCCTTGGATACACGGGGGTATTAATAGTGTTGTTGGGAATTACAGGTTTTCTGATGGTCAATCGCAGTAAAGTAGAGGCAACAATCCTGCGTGTTCCTGGCAGCTTGTATCAAACGGATGTAGCAGGAAATGTGAGCAATGTCTATAACTTCGAAGTAGTCAATAAAACCGGACAGGCTATTGAATTTACGGTTAAGCCATCAGTTGGGCAAGTGAAAATGGCAGGGGTAAAACAAATCGCTCCGGCTAATGGTAGCTATAAAGGAAGTTTTATACTAAACATACCACAATCTCAACTGATAAAAATGAGCACAGATGTTCAGTTAATCATAAGTGCGGGCAATGAAGATTTGGAAATTGTTAAAACCCGATTTTTAGGGCCTGCGAAATAGTTGTTTAAACGCTAAATAAAAATATTTATGAATTGGGGAACAGGTATTGCAATCGTTATCACTTTCTTTATTTTGATGACGCTCGGATTTGTTACAGTGGCAGTTCGAAATGATAATGAACTTGTGTCGGAAGATTATTATGACCAAGAATTAGGCTATCAGGATAAATTGAATCATGCTCACAATGCCCAGGAAAGTGGAATTAGTCCAAAAGTTTCCCAAACAGAAACGGGCTGTATTCAGATAGATTTTCCGATGCCCGTCAGTGGTTCATTGGTTTTATTCAGACCTTCCGACAAAAGCATGGATAGCAAAGCAAGTTTTGAATCAAAGGCAGATTCTATTTGGAAACACTGCCCGAAGCAATTGCCTGCCGGAATGTGGACGGTTTCCCTAACTTGGAAGTTTAATGGAAAGACCTGCTATTCAGAGCATGTCTTAACTACTCAGCTATAATCGTCTTTCTCAACAAAGTGGAATCTTTACCTATTTTGTATTCTGCAGCTGCCTTAGGACTTTTAGGGAGTTTCCATTGCTTGGGAATGTGTGGCCCTTTGGCATTGGCAATTCCAGGAGATAATCCTGCAAGAGCAATTTTTTATCACATTGGAAGAGTATTAACCTATACCTTTTTAGGAATATTCTCCGGAGTAGTGGGAGATTTGTTGCGCATAGCCGGCTTTCAACAATGGATGTCCATCCTGAGTGGAATTCTAATTTTGGCAATCGTTTGGTTGCCTACTCAGTATTTTTCTTTTTCATCGATTCCTCTCTATCGTTGGATTGGAGATGCGTCTGGAAAGAAAGGCGTTTCAATGATGTTGCTGATTGGGATGGCCAATGGATTACTTCCCTGTGGTCTTGTTTATGTCGCTATGGCCGGCTCTTTGTCAGCAAATAACGCACTAGGAAGTGCTTTATATATGACCACTTTTGGCTTAGGCACTTTGCCCATGCTCCTGCTGTTGGCTTTTGCAGGTAAAATCCTACCTGTTTCTTCCCGGAGTTTTTTTCGGAAATCTATTCCCTATGCAGCCTCTTTGGTTGCCTGCCTTTTAATTGTGCGCGGAATGAATTTGGGAATACCTTACCTGAGCCCCAAAATGGATAAGGGTCAGGCAGAGTGCTGCAAGCTCAAATAATAATTTGTACCTAAAACTTACTTCTTCAAAGAGTCTCGAATTTCTCTTAACAGAATAACTTCTTCAGAGGTAGGAGTAGGTGCAGTTGGTTCTACTGCTTGTTCATCCGCTTTACGAAGTTTCGACATAAAGCGAATTACCATAAAGATCATAAAAGCAATCATCAAAAACTCAAAGGTTGTCTGGATGAAATTGCCATACGATAATACCACAGGTGCCTCTTCGGTTCCTCCAATACGGAATTTTAGGTCACGGAAATCAACATTGCTTATCAGTAAACCAATTGGGGGCATGATGATGTCTGTTATTAGCGAGTTCACAATCTTTCCGAATGCCCCGCCAATAATTACCCCTACTGCGAGGTCAATTACATTTCCCCGAAGGACAAATGCCTAAAATTCTTCAATAGTCTTTTTCATCTTGTTTAGGTTTATATCAAAAATACAGGTAATTACCATATAATTACAAATTGATTTATAAATGCCTTTAGGCTTAGGGTAAGTAATCACTTAGGGTAAGTAATGACTTAGGGTAAGTAAGAATATCCCCTGAATCCTGCTAATTTTGCTCTATGTACAAGCTGTCAGATATTCAGAATTACTGTGGGGGCGAAATTCAACAGGTGGGTTCTGCCTTCCCATTCACTCAGATTCAGCACTACGCATTTGACAGCCGCAGCCTTACCTCGCCCGGAGATACCCTATTCATAGCATTGGAAACCCCGCATCGGGATGGACATGTATTTCTACAGGATGCCGCCCAAAAGGGAATAAGGCAATTTCTGGTCAAGAGAATTCCCCCAGGGGTAAATGGAAATTTTCTGGTAGTAGACAACCCCTTGAAAACCCTCCAACTTTGGGCAGCCCAACACCGGAGGAAATTTAACTATCCAGTAATTGGCATTACGGGCAGCAATGGAAAAACAATTGTAAAAGAATGGATAACGGTTTTACTGGGCACAGATAAGGAAATTGTCAGAAGCCCGGGATCTTTCAACAGCAGCTTGGGAGTGCCTATTTCTGTTTTGCGTATGCAAGACTCCCATGAATTGGCCTTGTTTGAAGCTGGAATTTCTCAAAAAGGAGAAATGAAAGTCCTCGAAGAAATCATTCAACCCGATACCGTAGTCTTAACGCATTTAGGAGAAGCGCATGCTGAAGGGTTTGAGTCTTTTGAACAAAAGGTGCAAGAAAAACTTCAACTTGCCCAAAGAGCCCTGAGTGTATTAACCTGGGGAAGTCAGCGCAATTTGGTAAAAAACTCGGGATTGTCCGTCAAGACCATAGGCCCTGAAAGTTGGAATGAGGTCATTTTAGAGAACCTCCAAGAAAAAGGCAATGGATGGAGTTTTCGCATTGGTTCTGCTTCTTTTCAACTCAATCAAGAAGGAATCGGCAGCCTCGAAAATGCCGCAATCGCAATCCTTACTGCAATGGAATATGGGGTGAGTCTTTCTGCCTTGCAGGAAAGAATCTCTGGTTTACATTCTATTTCTATGAGAATGGAAATGATTACCGACAATCCCGTCACCACGGTACTGAACGATGCCTTCACTGCGGACCCAGATTCTGTTCGCAATGCTTTTCAGGCCCTATCCAGAATTACTGCTCAGCCT
>JBEIHC010000096.1:0-10995 GCA_040381555.1 Bacteroidia bacterium | reverse complement strand
GCTAAAAATCTAGGCCAAAGAGTAAAAAAAGCTCTTAACTAAAAATAAAAGCAAAGGGTACAATTAATTCTCAATTGTACCCTTTGCTTTTTTAGTACCCAAATTGGATACTTTTTCAATATAAAAAAAATTAAAATATTGATAATCAACAAAATAATACAATTCCCCTCCAAATCACTTTAAATAATTTTAAATTATATTTTTCGCTATAAAGGCGAAGAAAACCTACTTATTTGGCAGTACAAACAAAATGAGTACTACGGCAATCGTAGGGACTGTCAAACAAACTAACTGATTAACAAGAGCAAGGCAGATGAATACCGTCTATTGCCCAACAGATGCTTACCCCTGATGAAGGTAGGCGTTGCCCCGGGGGTCGGAAAACCGACCTCCGGTTTTTTTTTGTAACCCAAGGACTGCTTACACCAAGCGGAGCTTACACCAAGCGGAGCTTACACCAAGCGGAGCTTACACCAAGCAAAGCTTACACCAAGCAAAGCTTGCACCAAGCAAAGCTTGCACCAAGCGGAGCTTACACCAAGCTTTATACCTCGAAAGTAAAATTTATTTATTCAGAAACTTTCTGTTCCAATCCCCTTGCCAGTTTATCATTGGAGGCTTTCCATCCATAATTTTCTCGTACAAATGCCTGACCTGCCTGGCCAAGGGCGCTGGCAAATTCTGGTCGCTGCAAGAGTAGAATAATTTTTTCAGAAAACTCCCGAGCATCCCTACAGACCATAATGGATTCACCATCCACTGCTCGTAATGCTTCATTCGCTAAAGGAGTTGTGAGTACGGGTAATCCCGCTGCCATCGCTTCGAGTAATTTATTTTGTAATCCAGAACCCGTAAATAAAGGGGCGACAAATAGTTTGGAAGCCCCGAGGGCCATTCTCATATCTGAAATAAAACCTGTTACTTTCACGCCATCCGACGCCAAAGCTTTCACTTTTTCTGAAGGATCTGTGCCCACGAGAGCAATCCTCAATTGGGAATAGGAAGTTTGAACCAAAGGGTAGATTTCGTCCACCAGAAAGGAGGCCGCCTTAACATTCGGGAAATAGCCCATATTTCCTGTAAACAATAAATCGTACTCAGCTTCCGGAAGTTTTGTCGTTTCAAAGAAATCTGCTGATACCCCATTCGGAATTACATAAAATGGCTTACTACCAGTATCCGGAAGTAACTTAGCATCTGCAGCGGTAATGACGGAGAAAGCATCATATTGAGCAACTATGGTTTTCTCATATTTTGCCAAACGGCGCGCCTCCCACCTGTACAGGCTGCGCATCAGCCCCCTACTTTCGGGCACCCTATTATTCATCCCTGCTGAAAGGGCATCCATGTAATCCAAATAATAATAAACCCCTGGAATACGCGGAACCGTTTTCCCTAATCGAATGAGTTGAGTATAACAGACGGGTATTTTCTCAACCTGCAATTTTTCTAGAATATATTTCCGCATTTGGGCAGAAGCAAAGTAGGCAACTTGAAAGGGTATACCTGAAAACAGAGCAGTTAAAAATCCAGGGATTCTTTTCCAAACAGGAATAGTAAATATTTTTAATGACCGTACAAAAGGTAATAATTTCTGCAGATCCTCAGTTGCAGGCTCTTCATCTGCCATACATACTAGGTGTATTTCAAAATGCTCCGATAAGCCTTTAAGTTGCTCCCATGCTCTGAGCTTATCCCCTTTTCTGGCAGGTAAGGGAAACCGGGAAAGAACGATCATCAGTTTCATACTAGCTGCTGATAAAAGTTTAGGGTTCTCTGAGCAATAGGTTTCCAAGCATAATTGATCTGAGCATTTTTATAGGCTGCTGCACCCAATTGAGCCCGATAGGTGTCGGACTTCAGAACCTGAATAAGGGCCTTTGCGAGTAATCCGGGTTCTTCCTCTATTTTAAAATGCACCTCTCTTTCCCCTTCTATGCCTTCAGCTCCAATGGGGGTACTGACAATCGCAGCGCCACAAGCCATGGCCTCCAAAATTTTTAACCGCATTCCCCCACCAGCTCGCAAGGGTACTACAAAAACAGCGAGAGAATGAATAAACTGCTGAGCACTCTCAACCTGGCCTATAATTTCAACTCCCTCCAAGTTCAACCCATTCAGTAAATTTTCAGGGATATTTTTTCCTGCCAGCAAAAATCGAACATTCGGAATCTGCTTTTTGATTGAAGGAAAAATGGCTTCAACAAACCAACGAACGGCATCCTGATTGGGCAACCATTCCATATTCCCGATAAATCCCAAGGTATTCCGTTGAAATTTAACTTCTGAAGGCAATTCGGGAATATCAATTCCTGAGGGAATGACAGTATGGGGCGTGTTTAAATTCAGAGCTTCTCCCAAGCGGGCATCTTCATCGGTAAAGAAAAGAATTCCATTTACTTTACTGAATTTTTCCTGCTCAAAAGACCTTAAATTTTTAGCCATTGAACGGAGGTACAATTTCTTGAGTAGATTCGGAGAAGCCTCGGCCAACCTGTCCCAAATTTTATATTCTACATTATGGGCACGCAGAACAATGGGTGCTGTGCTGAGTTTTCGAATACAATCAATATATGGACTCATATATAAGCCTTCTAATTGAATTATATCGAAGGATTTTTCTCTCAGCAAATTCTGAAGCAGGTGTTTAAACCTATCGGAAACAAATCGCTCAGCAATATAAGGAAGGGGAGAAAAAATATTTCGGAAAAATCCCCAGGGACTCAAAGTAGTATTTATTGGAATCGCATGTAATGCAGTAAAAACAGAAGGAACATCTTCGGGTGCAATAAAATGTTTTTGAGTATTGAGGCAGGCCAAATCTAATGAGTGTCCTTCTTGCTGCAGATGTGAAGCAAGATTCCAAGTTGCCATGTTTCCACCATCATTCAGAGGCCAAGGAATGCGGTTACAAAGAAAGAGAATTCTCATGCGACTGTTGATTCTGGGCGGGAGGAGAATTTTCGTTTGGTTTTTTGTATCCAAATGGAATAACTACTGGCATCAAAAATGGGCGAATCCACGGAGGCCTTCCAAGTAATCCAAAATGCAATGGGTACAAGCACATACACAGGCAGCCAGATTCCAGCCCAAGGATCTAATATTCCTTCTTTGGCTAATTTATTTCCCTGCATCATGAGGAACCAGAAGAAAATAAAAAAACATACGGATACTACCATAGGCATTCCCACTCCCCCTTTTCGGATGATAGCTCCCAGAGGGGCACCAATGTACAGAAATATCAAGCAGGTGATGGGCAGCATAAATCGGGAGTGAAGCTCGATACGAAACTCCCGTTGGAGCAGTTCTTCTTCTGAAATTCTGGTAACAGTATAATCTGTATAATTTTTTATAGATCGGGCAGTATTCAGAGCTCTGCTGATAATATCATACCGCATCTTGTCGGGAAAGGTACTGAGGATACCGAGCTTTGGGTCGTTTGCCGCAATGAGTGCGCTATCAGACATTGGTGGCGCAGGTTTCAGGAGAGCGGAATCAATCAACAATAATGGCTTTAAGTGAGTAAACCGAAATTCATCTCTCAACTTATCCGGGTTTAACTCCAAGCTATCGAGTGATTCATTGAGTTGAAGAATGTTCAACATTTTCTGATGCGTACCAAAAGCATTCTCATCACTTCGTTTCAGGCCAAAACCAGACATATCGAAGAAATACCTTAATGAATCAAAATAATATCTGCTGAAAGGCAACTGAACATTTCCGGTTGAAGAAGCAGGATTGGCTTCTTCGTATCTACAGCCTTTAAAAAGATTCATTTGTAGGGTCATGCCGTTATCTTTCAGAATCATTTCTGCAGAATCGGCTAAAATAAGTTCGACATTTCCTCTTCCTTCAGAGGTATTGTAAATCATGATATCTTCGAGCACATCACCTTCCTTGGATTTTTTCGCTACGCGTAAACTGAATCCATCAATTCCTTTGTAAAAATGTCCAGCCTTTATTGCAAAAGTGGGCTTAGTTTGCTGAATGTCCCACATAAGAGAGAATAGCTTCAAATTTCCTAGAGGCACCACATAAAAAGAAAACCAGAGGCTGAATAAAAAAAGTAGGCTGACTGCATATAACATGGGGGTAATCAGTCTATGAATACTAATTCCGGCAGATTTTATGGCCGCCAGTTCATAATTAGCACCTAGGTTCCCCATCGTCATGAGGGTAGAAACTAAGATAGCCAAAGGCAGGGCGAGAATAACCAAATGGGCACTGGCATAAGTAAAAAGTTTCAATAGGACCATTCCGCCTAATCCTTTTCCGGCAATCATATCTTGATAGCGGGAAAGAAACTGAATCACGAGAATAAACAAAGAAACTGCAAAGGAGGCCACAAAGGGCCCGACAAAAGATCTTAAAATGGAGGCATGCAGTTTCTTCAAAAGAGATGGTATCTAAAGGCAAAAATACAGAGTTATTGAGGAAAATGCCTTAAATCATTTTTGGCTTAAGCAACTTCTTTAGGACAAGTATCCGCATTCTCCTTTGCTCAACTAAGTTCTACCCATTGGGGGATTCTGATCAGAGTTCGATAGAATCTAACTCAATGTAAATGAATCAGCATCCTTCCAAGCGGCAAATTTTTCACGATAATCCTGTAAGGCAGAATGAGACAAGCTCGCTGTCAGCCAACCGGCGGAATCATCTGCTCTACTGGATAAAGAGGTTCCCAAGGGATGAATAATTTCGGATTTCCCAGAATACGCTATGCCATTTCCGTCCACACCATTGCGATTTACTCCGGCAAAATAGGCTTGATTTTCAATGGCTCGAGCTTTTAGCAGGGCAGACCAATGGGAAACTCTTCTATCTGGCCAGTTTGCCACGATAATTCCGGCATCATATTCAAGATATTGGTTACGCATCCAAACAGGAAATCTTAAATCATAACAAATCCAGAAACTAACCTTCCAGTCCAATATGGGTAAAATAAGTCGAGCATTTCCGGGGGTATAAACCTGATCTTCTCCAGCCATTCGAAAAAGATGCTTTTTATCATAATAGCCCAATAATCCTTCTGGCCCAAAAACCAGCAGACGATTATAATAGGCATCCTTTTCCTGAATAATCACACTCCCGCAAAGAAACTTTCGCTTGGTGCAAGCCCATTCCTTCATCCAATTAAATACAGGTCCCTGCATGGTTTCTGCATTGGCAGAAGGATTCATGGTGAAGCCTGTGGGGAACATTTCTGGAAGAACAAATAAATCTGCTTCCGGTAAGTTTTCGGCAAATTTTCCCTGAATAGAGTGCAGACCCTCCGTTGAATTTTCCCAGATGAGGTCGGTTTGTAAAAGTGCTAGGGTTAAATCTTGCATAATCTTTCCGCTGCCTCCCGTAAAGTATCTTCTTTTTTAGCAAAGCAAAAACGAATGATTTTATTGTCCTCCTGATTTGCATAAAAAACCGACACTGGAATGGCCGCTACTTTATGCTCTACGGTTAGCCATTTGCAAAAATCCACATCCGACAAATCCGAAATTTCAGAGTAATCCATCAGCTGAAAATAGGTACCACTGGTCTTCAGCGATTTAAATCTGGAATCCTTCATCAAATTCAAAAACTGATTTCGTTTCGCTTGATAAAAAGAACTCAATCCATCCACCATGGAGGAATCTTCCAGTGCGTCTGCCAGCGCTTCTTGCAAAGGTGTGGGGCTACAAAAGGTATTAAACTGATGAATCTTTCTGAATTCAGCGGTCAATTCGGCAGGGGCAATACAATATCCTGTTTTCCATCCGGTTACATGAAATGTTTTCCCAAACGAAGAAATGACCATTGCTCGGTCTGCTAATTCGGGGTATTTTAGGATAGAATGATGCTGCAACTGATCAAAGATGATGTGCTCATATACTTCATCACTGATGATCCATGCAGGATATTTCTGGGTCCAATCGATTAAATTTTGAATATCATCTGCCCCAATCACACTGCCTGTGGGATTATGGGGACTATTTAAAAGAATCGCTCTAGTGTTGGAATTACTGGCCTGATGAATTGCCTCCCATGGCAGGGAATACTCAGGGAATTTCAGGGGAATGGAAACCGGAATCCCCCCATTGAGTAGGATGGCAGGAGCATAGGAATCATAAGCAGGGTCCAGAATGATTACCTCATCTCCAGGTCGTACCAAAGTAGCGATGGCATTGAAAAGTGCTTCGGTGGCGCCTGAGGTTATGGTTACTTCTGTTTCAGGATTAACTGTGCGTTGATATTTCCTTTGGGTCAATTCGGCTACCCCTTGCCGGAGTCGGGGCAATCCACTCATGGGGGCATATTGATTTTTCCCAGATTGAGTGGCCCGAACCAGTCCATTAATCAAGCGAGAATCGGGATCAAAATCCGGAAATCCTTGAGATAAATTAATGGCCTTTTGCTCAGCGGCCAGTGCAGACATAACGGTAAAAATGGTAGTTCCAATTCCGGGAAGGCGGCTGGGAGGAAGATTAATCATGCCCAAATGTATCCGAGGATAGGCTGATTTCCAAAAAATACAGGAGAATGACCAAAAATCTGAACACTTATCCCCAAACCTCTCATTTTAGGTGTTTGTAAGCGAGCAAAACTTTTTATCTTTGTCCATTCGTTCAACCGAACCAGCTTTTATAAAAACAAATATGAAGAAAAGCCTTTACTCAATTCCTTTCAGGCTGTTTAGTTCTTTTACAGGAGTGTGCCTTTTGGTATTATTTTCTGCCTGTAATAAAAATGTCATCAACAAGGCAACTGTAGATGGGGTAAGAATTACCAATACTTGTGACTCCTTCAAAGAAGACATCAACGCCCTGATGCAAGCAAATGCCAATAATACAACGCTGGTAGTGGCTCAGAATGACAATACCGAATTTTCAGCCGGTATGTACCTTGAACCAGGTCAGTTCGAGGTTAAGAATGATACCCTGTATTTCCGACTGTTGCAAGATTTGGATTACAGAAAATACATGACAAAAGGCATAGCCATTCATGTGGATGGCAAATTCCGTGCTCAGGAACATCTTCGTGAATTGGAAGAAGTGGACGAAGGGAAATTAGGTACCCTCATCATTGATATGGCCTATCAACAGCAAAATGGCAACCCCTATTTTCTGTATAAAATGCCTGTTGATGGTAATGTGAGTGGAAAAAGTATTTCCCTAACCTTTTCGGTAATGAAGTACAAAAAAGGTCAGGTCAAAAAAGTATTCTGCAATACAGTTGAAATGCCTTTAGGGCCTATTGAACCTTCTTGCTGTAATGATGTACCTTGGGAATATTCAGAAACTTCTTCTGTTATTCAGTTACCAGACATCAAAATTCCAGATCAAAAATATCGTTACAAAGGTTTCATTGGATTTATGGATATGATTTTTGCCATGAACTCTGATGTTACCAATAAAGAAGAAATGCAGCAAGTGATCAACCGCGTTGAAACTTTTGATTCATTGGGTTACAAAGTAACTTCGATTGATATAAAAGGATACGCCTCTCAAGGTGGCACGGAAGATTTCAACTTGAAACTTTCTGACAGACGCGTTAAATCTGTAGGGAAAGATTTAGAGAAATTCTACGCAAGTAAAACAGGTCTTGCTATTGAAGCAAAAGGGTACGGTGAAGATTGGGAGAGATTCCAAACTTACACCAAGTCTGCTAACAATTTAACAGAAGATGACAAAGGAGCTGTTATGGCCGTGTATACTGAAAGCATTTCTGCTGATGAAAAAGAAGCCAAACTTCGTAAACTTGCGAGCTGGGATTCTTTGGTTAGCTCTGTATTGCAATATTGCCGTCACACATTTGTCAACTTCTCCTTCGAGTACAAGCCTGACATGATGTACACTGAAACTTACGCTGCCGCAAGTCCAGTATTGGCTCCCGAGTTGTTAAACAATGTAGCGCTCAAGCAAATGACTATTGGAAAATTCAAAGCAGGCGAAGACATGCAAAAAGGCCTAAAAGTGTTGAATTTGTTGATCAACAACAACAAGAAGCCTAATCTTTACGCCATGCGTTCTACCTATTACTTCGGTAATAATGACATCACCAATGCCATTAAAGATATTGAGTCCGCTATTGCTTTGGATAAAACCAATAATCAGTTTGCCTTAACAGCGCTTGCTTACAAAACCAAAATTGCCAGTTCATATACTTTAAATGAAAGAATTGCTCTTTTGGATCAGTACAACGAATACACAGCCTCAACTCCTGGTGATAAAAACTTAGCGTTGAACCGGGTAGTTATGATGGATAAAATCGGATTCATTACCGGTGCTTTAGCTGAGTACGAGAACTTGTTAAAATCAGATGAAAGTGCAGCTGGCCTAAACAATCGGGGAGTTGCAAAATTGAAATCGAATCGTTTTACAGAAGCTGAAACTGACTTCATGGACGCGATCGAAAAAGATGCAAAATTATCAGAGCCTTATTTCAATCTAGCCTTGGTATATGCTTACAGAGGATTGCCTGAAAAAACCATGCAAAACTTGGATAAAGCCATTACCAACAACAGTAAAATGAAAGGTCTAGTAGCTTCTAATCCTGTGTTCAACAATCTGTTGACTAACAATCCAGAATTCAGTAAGTACAAATAATTATGAGATTCATATATCAACAAAAAAGTCCGCTATTGGCGGACTTTTTTTTGGTCTGCATATTCTTTCTGCCCCTTATGGGGTGGACTCAAACTGCTATTTTATCGGGCAGAGTATATGATGCTGAAACGAAACAGCCCCTTTCTTTTGCCCGAATCTGGCTTGCTGCAAACCAGAAAGGTATTTACACAGATTTAGATGGGCGGTTTCAGTTAACGGTCAACATTCTCCCCGACACGCTGAGCTTCTCATTTATCGGATATGAAAAATATCAGATTGCCGTGCAAAATGCTACAAATAGTCTGAACATTTACCTAATTCCCAAAGAAACCAGAACCGAAGAGATTGTGATTTTACCCGAAATCAATCCTGCGGAAAGGGTGATGCGTCAAGCCATTCAAAATCGGAAAAAAAACAATTTTGAAGAGCTCCCCGCTTGGAGATATGACTCTTACAATAAGGTGGCGATTTTTCCGATTGCCCTATCTCCCGATCAAGCGAATTCAGAAAAGGAAAGAAAAGAACAAGATGAAATTGTGCATGAAATAGATTCCCTTGCAGAGAAAATGCACTTACTACTTTGGGAAAGTGTGACTCACAAGGAATATAAAAAGCCCAATAAAAGTAAGGAGGAAATTCTGGCCTCTAAAACCAGCGGATTTTCAACGGCAATTCTGCCTCTCGTTCCTGCAGATATTGTCGATTTCTCCTCTTTTTATAAAGATTGGGTGCAGGTTTTGGGTCAGAGTTTTATGAGTCCCTTGAATCCTGAAGCCTTGGAGAAATATTCATTCAGAATGAAAGACACCTTGTCGGATGGCCTGGATACCATTTTCACTATTGCCTTTGAACCCAGAAAAAAAAGCTTCAATGGCTTTGAGGGAATCCTGCACATTCATACAGGAAGATATGCCTTACAACATATCCGCGCCAATCTTATGGTACAGGAGCAGGATCAACTTATTTCGGAAGGGAAAGTTGAGCAATTATTTGAGCGGCAGCAGGATTCTCTCTGGTTTCCCTCTCAATTACTGACAGAGTTTGAGGTAGGCACTGGGGCAATGGCACAAAATCTTTCCGGATTACTCAGACTCCGCATGGCAGCTCGGGTATATCTGAAAAATATCAGCTTAGAGGCAGAATCAGCTCCTAAGAGATTTGGCAACGAGGTTATCTTTACCAACCAAGAGGCTGCCAAACAAGATGAAGCCTTTTGGAATCAGTACCGCACCGATACCCTCGATGCTCGGGAAAAAAACACCTACCAGATTATCGATAGTTTGGGCAAGAAAATACGATTTGATCGATTGGCTTATCAGGGACAAAAATTAAGCTCTGGAATGTTGAGTTGGAGATTTTTAGATTTTGATCTAGGTAGAATTGTTCAGTATAATCTGGTAGAAAAATTGCGTCTTGGCATAGGAGCAGAAACCAATGAAACCGTTTCTCGGGTATTTTCAGTAGGAGCTTGGGTGGGATGGTCTTGGGCTGATCAAACCCTGAAGTATGGGAGCTTCGCGCGACTGCATCCATTTCGAAATAAACTATGGCAGGCAGAGTACCGGTATGAATATGACCTCGTAGAAAGTGGTGCCCCTTCTTTGCTCATGAGTTCCTATCAAAGAACGGCAGATTTACTCGGAAGAAATATTCGCCTGCGTATTATGGAATTTCAAACTTCCCGCAAATGGATTCTTCGAGGGCCCATTTGGAATAATTGGACTCAAACCCTTTCATTCTCCCAAACCGATGTACTTCCTGTGGATGACTATCTGTATCTGGGCTTGGGGAAATATTTCTTGAATGAAGGCAGTTGGGAGCATCGTTTTGCACCAGGGGAAAAGTTTTTACGAAATGGCCCGTTCCGAATGAACTTAGGTACTTCATTGCCGGTTTTTCGGGTGCGACTTTTTGCCAGCAGAGAATGGCCCGATGGACTAGGCTTGAGTTACTCAGGCATGAGTGTTTCCCTTGTACATACCCTGAATCTACATACTCGAGGAAAATTCCAATATGCCCTGCAAGGAAATTATTCCGAAGGAGCTTTACCCTATTCTCGACTTCAGGTACTTCGCGGAAACTGGGATTTTTCCTGGCCCCTCTCCTCTCCTATGAGTTTTAACACCATGCGATATAATGAATTTGTCGCCGATCAATCCGTACAAATGCATCTTCGCTATGACTTCAACAATCTCCTGTTTCACTCCCGTAAATGGCATCCCAATTTTTTGTTGGAATACAATGCCAGCTATGGACTGATGAAAACCAATTCTTTCTGGCATCAATCAGCTCGCATGATACAGGCCCCCGATAAACTCTTTCAGGAAGTAGGAATTATCATGCAAGACTTACTTCCCAGAGAATGGATTCGAAAGACCCCTACCCTTGCTTTAATTGGTGTTGCCTTCTATTATCG
>JBEIHC010000095.1:0-11207 GCA_040381555.1 Bacteroidia bacterium | reverse complement strand
TAATACTGACCCAAAGAAACGCATTCAATTGGTATAAAATCCGTGCATATGCATTCCATAAATCCATTAAAAATATAACCGCTTGGTGATATAACCGCTTGGTGATAGCACCGCTTGGTGATAGCAAAATAAATTGTACAGTTACTTTCTGAGAAAGCCCTAACCTAAAACTCTAGATATTGAAAAGATACCTGCTCAGAACTTATAAACTGAAATACCAATAGAATGACAGCCAATAAAACCCCCGCCTGAATTGGCCAAGACAATTGAGCATAATAATCAGAACTTATCTTTGTCCAGCTAACAGGGAGAAAATGTAGGATTATTACTCCCAATAATAAATAAAAGGGCTGAGCATACGCTTCTACCCAATTCATAAATAAATCTCCCCTAAATCGAGTAAGAATACTTTCTATCATCCAATGCGCATTTTCAAGGGAATCACTACGAAACAAAATAACCGTAAAAACCACAAAATGCAGCGTGAAAATAATACTCATTATTTTCCAAATACCTGCACCTAAAATATCCTTCGCTTTTTTTCGAAGCGGTAAGGAAATAAAATCATACCCTATTGCCAAGCCATGTAGGAGGCCCCATAAAACGAAAGTCCACGCCGCACCATGCCATAAGCCAGAAAGAAGAAAGGTGACAATCACCGCAAGGATGGCAGAATATTTACCCATTTTTCTCCAAGAGAAATTAAGCGGAGTAAAGACATATTCCTGAAACCAGGAAGAAAGGGAAATATGCCAGCGCCGCCAAAATTCCGAAATATTTTGGGCTATAAAAGGTTGATTAAAATTTTCTTTTATTCGAATGCCAAATAATCCTGCAGCGCCTATCATCATTTCGGTATAACCAGAAAAATCTAAATATAACTGAAAAGTATATCCGTAAGCTGCCAATAAATGTTCTACACCGGTAAATAATCCCGGGTTATCAAAAATGCGATCTACCATATTTATTGCGAGATAATCAGCGAAAGCAAATTTCTTGATCATTCCCGTTAGAATTAAAAATAAGGATGCTCCGATTACACCTTTATCCGGTAATCGATGTATTCGTAATTCAGGTAATAAATCTCGTGCAAAACTGATTGGACCCGCCAGAATTGTAGGAAAGAAACTTACAAATAATAAATAATCCGGGAAAGATTTTTCTGATTCTTCCATTTCCTCTGAATATAAATCCAGAATATAACTTAAGGATTTAAATACAAAAAAGGATAGCCCAACAGGTACCATCCAGGTTTCCGGTTTGTGCCAAGGAATATCATTTAAATCAAACCATATTCCAGAGAAAAACCAAAAATACTTGAATGCTGCTAATATGCCTAAGTTAATTACTAAAGAAAGATTCCGCCATTGATGTCGGATGTTTTCCTTTGATTGCATCATTTTTCGCCCTATCCAAAAATCAGAATAGGCCATTCCTATCATCAGAAAGACAAATGTTCCGCTCAACAAAGAGTAGAAAAACAAACTGAATCCTAATAAAATCCAATTTCGGTTTTGTACTTTCTGACCGAATAGTGTATAGAGCAAATACAAAAGGGTAAATGCAAGTAAAAATCCTACCGAATTAAATTGAGGTCGAATTAAATCTGTTATTTCCATTCTACGGTAAAGAGAATATATTTTGTTATCGTTTGAGTTTTCAAGGCAACTTAATTTTCATTCCAGGCTTGAGTGCACTAGAGGAAATTCCATTTAACACTTTAATTTGTTCTACGGTACAAGAATGAGCCTGAGCTATGCCCCAAAGAGTATCCCCACTCTTCACTGTATATATATTGGTACTTGAATTAGCCGCACCGCCTGATTTAGGAACAGTCTTAAGTTGAACGGGAGCAGACTGCTCTACCCCTGTCTTTGGAGACGCTACACTTGCACTAATTTTTAATACCTGTCCGATTCGAATTTGATCTGTCCTTAATCCATTCCAGGATTTTAACTGCGAGATTGATACACCATACCTTTGAGCAATGCTCCCTAAATTGTCTCCGGAGCGCACGGTATATTTTTGAGTATATCCTCCCGTTGTGACAGATTCGGCAGATTTCATTATGGGTACAATGGAGGATATCAAGGATTCTGGAATTATAAATGAATCCCTCTCTCCCTTCATCCATTTTAAGTATGCATTCAGAAATGCATTAAAATATAATTCACCTTTTACCGCATATCCGGCGGCTGTTAAATGTACTCGATCGGGCTTGGCCAATTTATTTTGATACCATTTATTCATGGCAAACTGACCTCCGCTGATGCGATAATAATCGTAAAAAGCACAATCCATTTCAAATGCAACACTTCTGGCAATAGCTGCAAATCGTTTGCATTCTGCCACATTTCTTTTTCGACAATAAATATCTTGCGAGCAAGTTACTAGAATGGAAGTTCCTGGACATACTCCACGAATAATTTTTACTATCTCTTTTAGATTTTCTTCAAATACGGGTTGATCTATAATTTTAGGATAAAAATCATTGGCCCCTAAATCTATCACAACCAGATCTGGGGAAATTTCTTTTAGTTGCTCTGGCATCAAACCTTGTCGTAACAAAGCGGTATATCCTGCACCATTAATTCCAACACTATGATAGAGTACTCCTTGCTGGGAAATATTCTCTATGGATAATCCATAACATTGAAAATAGGAAGATTCCTCAGAGTTTTGGATAAATCGAATGCTAAAGTCGATTGGAGCCCTAGGTAACAATACTTTAGCGTAGGGTAAACCATCGTTACTACTACAATTCACTAGAATTGTATCCCCCCCTGGATAAATAACCTGTGCATCAAAAGAACGAGGCCCCTTATCGCAATATATTTTCAGAATTAAGTCCTTCTCTTGAATAAATCCCTCCCTAAATTCGAATCGAAATCCTGCCGTAATATCCTCAGTATAAATAGTGGCCCCGGTCAATCCAATTGTTAATTCAGGCAAGGACTGAATGTTCTTTGCATATTTCCATATACCATAAGAGTAAGTTCGATAATCTCGAGTACCATGTGTTCCAGCGGAGGCATAGGGAAAAATTAGGCCTCTGCCCCCCGCACCAAAAACTTGTTGAATTCTATCTCGAATTTCTCCAGTAAAAAAGTCAGCTTGGACATGCGAATCGCCAATATGTAATACTTTCGCCTTTCTTTTATCAGACCGACTTAGTGCGGTAAAAAATTGATTGAGTGCACTTGAATCTTTCCATTCCGGAGTATTTAATGGGTACTGAATAAACGAATAAGTACGATTGTATTTCAAGGCGGATTGAATATAAGCAGAATCTCGTACTGGAAGTATTTTTCCCTCAGGTTGAATAGAGGGAATTTCCATGCTCTTTATATTCGATTTAAAACCTGCAAGAAGGCAGAGTATTATACTTGAAATAATTCCGATAAAATAAACGGTTCTCTTCATTTGTTGTTTTTATATCGGATATAAGCAGCCATAATATCTTCATGTATTTTAGCTGCGATTAACTGTTGCCCTGAGGGAGATAAATGTCCATCTTTTGCGGCTAATTTTTTCTCATTCCAGGCTAATAAAGATCTTTCTCCTCCCATTGCTTCAAATAAATCCCAAAAGGCACAACCTGCTCTTAAAGCTGCTCGCTTTTGTGCATTCCGAAATTCAATTAATAATGGCCAGGTAATATCCTGACCCTGTACTCGAGGGAGCATGTCGCCCACCCCAATTACTAAAATGGAAGCACCCGGTACTGTTTGTCGAAATCGCGAAAAAAGACGGTAATAAACTTCCTCAAAAGCCTTACATTCGCCAATGGAGTCCAAGTAGGGAATCGCATTATTTCCATATTGAAAGATAAATAATTTTATATTCTGTTGATTTGCCTGTTCTGCAAGAATATCCATCGGAATCTGTAATAATCCTTCACCAGCATGGCCACGAATCGCATAATTATCTACCTGAATGCCTCCTTTGCCCTCCATATATAAACCATATAATACAGGACTTTTTTCCCCCTCAAATTCTAACTCTAACTTACGCGATGCTCCGAGCATTGGAAGTGTCAATTCATTCCATCTTCTGGTTCCATCTAAATTGATTTTCGTTCGGCTCGTATCGCTTGTTTTTACCACTACCTGAGCAGGTGATTGGGGCATGGCATAGGCCAATTTTACAGGCACAACAGAAGTAACATGGATAAAATTAAATTTCAGATTGGCTCTATTTCCCTCTATTACTCTTACTGAAATACTATCAGGAGCGATCGAATCCCGAATTTCTGTGCGGGCAAAACGAAACGCAGTTCCCGAAACGCCATATAATCCTTCTGATAATTTATTTTGAAACACGGAATGTCTTTTCCAGTTTGGGCTTCCGCTTCTTACATAGGCCCAAACAGATGCTGGGTCCGCTAAAGGAATAAATCCAATTCCTCTTCCTCCAAAGTTTGCCTGAAACAATTTCCGTAAATGGGCGGTAATTCGATCTCCCTCAATTTGAGAATCTCCATAATGGGCAATCTTTATCCCATTGTTTCCTGAGACAGAATCTAAGGCTCTAAAAAAGGGAAGTAATTCCAAAGGGATTTCAGCATTTAAAAAGCCTTTTCGAGCTAAGTCAATTTCTGGGAAGGGCAATAGGCTATCCGGATGATTATTCCCTACTAAATTCGCCTTTTCTGTATAATATTTAATCAGGGAATCTGTACGAGCAGCATCTTCTGGCTTGTTAGAAGAGAATTGCCATAGCTCAGAAAAATTATAAAAAGATAATCCCATTGCGCCTCGCTTACCTCCTCCCGGAAATAAAAAACTTAAAGCGCTAAATCCAGCCCAAAGCGCCAAAATTATCCATAAAACTTCTCTTCGATACTGATTCAAGACTTTAGGTTGTTTTTTTTGAAATGATTAATTCTACCATATCGCCCACATTCTTCATCTTGGTTAGTTCTTTTAATTTAAACGCAATTCCAAAATGCTGCTCTACGGCAGAGATCATGGTCATATGCGTTAACGAATCCCAACGAGCGACATCTTTGGCACTCATTTCGCGATTTACCTGTATGTTACTATCCGAAAATACTTTTTGGAATATCGGATGCAATTGTTGAATTACCTCTGCTTCTGTTGTACTCATATATTTTTTGTTAGTTTAATTCTGGAATTGCCTGGAAATAGTTGCTGAATCTCTTCAGTTGATCCAGGAAATCTCCTCTCTTCTTCTAATGAAAAGCCGATTTTCTCATAGGCCCTTCTGGCAGATACATTCGATCCGGACAATATTATTTCAGCTTTCTTTATTTCTGGAAATTCTGGTTGAAATCTCTGAATTACCTCTTGTATCAAATGAGATGCTAAGCTTTTTCCTCTGAATTCCGGGTGTGTGTATATGGATTCTAATTGCAAAGCATGAGGGGTACGATCTATTCTAATTTCCGAATATACTTTCATTTTTTCCTGAGCGGCAATTCGTTTCTCATTTGTGATGAAATGATAGACGAGAGTGCTCATCAGCATACTGGATTGTTGTCCTGCTCGTCCTTCTTCCCAAGCGCTTAGGGCAGCAATGGACTTTCCATTATAGGTGGCAATGTAAAATTGAGATACACACCATTCCTGTCCTTCTATCTCTTCGTCTAAAATATCACCCAGAATAATTTGATACTCTGCCTCGGACAAATCGAATAATGCACACCAGGGCAAGGGACCCTTGCCTCCTGCCTCTGCCGCTATAATTGCTTCTAAGATAAATTGCCGATCTGTATCTTGAGCCTTACGAATAATATAGGAAGATAGTATCTCAGACATATAACTCAGAGGCTAAAGCTTTACGATCTATTTTCCCATTTACATTTAAGGGGAATTCCGACAATTTATGCCATTTTCCCGGAATCATATAAGAGGGTAATACTGCTGTTGCTTGCTCTTCGAGATTGGCAATATTTACCTCCAAATCATTAATAAATATATTTATTTCTGAACGATCGGATTCGATATGCCTAACCACTGCAATTGCTGTTGCTGGGGCTATCAATTGATTAATCTGAAATTCTACCTCTCCTAATTCTACCCGATATCCTTGAATTTTCACTTGATGATCCATCCTGCCCACAAAATAATAATTTCCGGATTCATCCATTCGGGCAATGTCCCCTGTGCGGTACGATCGAATGCCTTTATTTTCTTGGAATGCTTGTTGTTGAGAAGGGTCTGCATGTAAATATCCTTTACTTAACTGATTTCCAGATAGACATAATTGAGCATTCTCATCCAGATAAACCGAGGTACCCGGCATGGGTTTTCCAATGGATATAATTCCTTGATAACTCTGCCAATCCTCTCTATTGTCTGGCAATCTATATTCCATACAAAATATGGTAGCCTCAGTTGGTCCATATACATTTCGTATTTGTGCTTGTGGGACGCAGTTTTTAAAATCTTTCAATATTTCGAGTGGCAAGGCTTCGCCACAGAATAACAATTGCTGTAAATCAGGTAATTCTATTCTATTGAATAAAGGTTGTAGCAAGCGAATAACCGATGGGACGAGGAGGGCCGTATGTATGCACTCTTCTTCCAATATTCTTACCACTGCAAGCTGTTTCATTTCATCCTCAGGAATGGTGCAGACTGTGGCTCCATGCACCCAGGGATATAAATACCCAAATAGCGAAAGGTCGAATGTAAGGTCAAATGACTGTAAACAGGATTTTCCCTCTAGGGCATCCAAGCCAATGGCATCACAAGCGTTAATGAAGCTTTCAACTGCATGGTGGGTTATTGGTACTCCCTTAGGATTACCCGTACTGCCAGAGGTGAACAAGATATAGGCTGGGGTATTTGGATTTAAACAAGTCGCCAATTCAAGTAAGAGATTCCAATTTGCAGGAGGAGGGGTACTATGGATTAGGTGCCCTAGCAGAGGGTCTTTTAGCCCCACTTGTTGAAGGATTCGTCGGTTCCGGTCTTCTGGATGAGCAGGATGAATTGGGACAAATGCTTTGCCAGAATACAAGCAAGCAAGAATGAGTGCATAGGTATCCGGTTTATCCTCACATAGAATGGCAACCGGCATTCCCGGCAAGGTAACTTCCTTCAGATAGGCAATCATTTCACCAATTCTTTCCCCCAGCCAATTATACGACCAGGACTCTCCGCGGATTCGGAGTGCAGGTTTTTCTGAATGCTCCTGACAAGCTTGAATAATTTTCTTAAGATATTCCAAAACGCTGGTAAAATTACAGGTTTTTGGGGGAGTCAGAAGTCTTTCAATTGATTTGAGACGGATTAGTGCTGGAGTTTTTGTACCTTTAAGGATGAAACTAATTGTTCACTTTCTATTTGTCGTCTCTTTTGTTCTGATTTTATTTTCGTGTAAAGAAGAAAAAACGCCCGAGCCTTCCGGCAATGGAGGTACTGGCAATAACACACCAGGACCTAGATTGTACTTCACTTTCAAGTTTGATAGCACCCAGCAAAGATTGAATAATTTGGGTCAACCCTCCGTGATTCCCGCAGGAAACGCCGCTCAAACTCCTCTATTTCGTAAGATGAGTGCGCATTATATAGAAATGACTCCGGAAGCTTTAACTGGACTTGGGCAGGGATTGGTACTATACCATGCGCCTGAAACGACCCTAGGGGGTGAAACTGCCATTGAATTCGATAAATCTACTTTGGTAGGGGAGGGGCAAGAGTTTTTTTCCATTCCTCTTTCTCAGGTAAATCCGGGCACTTACAAGTACCTTAGGGTATCCTTAGCCTATCAGAATTACGATATACAATTCAAATATGACACATTTAACTTGCAAGGAAGCGTCGCATCTTTTATAGGCTATAATACTTATATTACTCAACATAAGCCTAAAGATGTTTCTGTTGTGGTCAATGCAAATAAAAAACAGGGATACTGGGCGTTTGAAACAGTAGGTCAGGTAATTCAGGGACAAGCACCTCAGGGGGCAACCACTGTGCCAAATCCTATTTTTGCCACTTCACCCGTACCTCAGGGTTCCTGCGTTGTAACGGGTCCATTTGCACAACCACTGGTTATTCAATCTAATGAAACCAAGGATATTCATATTGTGGTGAGTTTATCCGTTAATAAAAGTTTTGAATGGAAAGACCATAATAGTCCGGATGGCATTTATGAACCAGGTGCTGGAGATACAGTAGTGGATATGGGTGTGCGTGGATTAATACCGATTGTATTTCGGTAAAGAGTAGTAATAGTAACGGCCATTTAAATTAGTATAATTATGAATGGTAAAAATAATGACTTTGCGTTTTCCCTAAAACGATTAGAATCAGTAGTTAAATTGATTCAATCTGGGTTGGCAGTCACAGATGAGAATGGGAAATTCACACTAGTAAATCAGGCTTTTGTTGAAATAATTGGCATTCCCCTTTCTTCAGATAAATTAATTGGGCTGGATGCCACGGAAATTCTCAATTCGTTTTTAAGTAAAATACTCATTCCGAAAAATTTCCTCCATTCAATAAATTCGATTACTCAAAGACGAGAATCATTATTAGAAAAGGAAATTCAGCTGGATACCGGTGAACGACTGGTGATTAATTTTATACCTTCTATTGATGGGGAAAATTATTATGGCTACCTATGGTCCTTGCGAGATGTTAGTTTACAGTATCAATCTCAACAAGCTATTCAGGCCAATAAAGAATTTTACGAAGAAATCTTAAATAATCTTCCCTCAGATGTGGTTGTGTTTACACCCGAACATAAGTATTATTATATTAATCAAACCGCCATACGAGACCCTGAACTACGAAAATGGATGGTAGGTAGGACGGATTATGATTTTTGTAAAATTAGAAATAAGGATATAAAATTAGCGCTTAATAGGGATCGATTATTTAAGGAAGCACTCGAAACACGAAAAGAGGTTGAATTTCTAGAAGAGATAGCCTCTAATACGGGTCAAGTAGAATTTAAATTGCGAAATCTTCACCCGGTATTAAATCCTGATGGCGAAATTAAAATGATTATTGGGTATGGGCTGGATATTACCAAACGAAAAAAAATTGAAATAGAATTGGAGAAAGCCAAAAAATTGGCCGAGGAAAATGCTATTGCAAAAGAAATTATGTTGACCAATGTAAGTCATGAATTAAGAACCCCTTTGAATGGAATCAATGGTATTCTAGAAATTCTCTCTGACAGTGGATTAACCGAAGAACAGAAAAATCTCGTTTCACTGTTACAACATAGCTCACTCAATTTACTTATCTTAGTGAATGATCTGCTTAACCTAGCACAAATAAATAGAGGAGAAATTATTCTGTATCCTGCCGCCACTAATATTCAACATTTACTTAAAAATATTTCAGGTATATTTGAGTTACAAGCAACAGAAAAAAAAATCCGATGGAAATTCGATTCCTCCATACCAGAAGAGTTATACATTCTAGCAGATAAAACAAGAGTTACTCAAATTTTAAATAATTTGATTGGGAATGCCATTAAATTTACTCAATCAGGTGAAATATCTTTAACTGCACAAACTTTAAAATGTACTCCAACTGAAGCTCAGTTAGAATTTAGAGTAAAAGATACCGGACCGGGAATTGAAGATCGACTGTTAGATAAAGTGTTTGATGCCTTCACTCGCCTTCATCCAGAACCTCAGCTGTTCAACGGTACTGGGTTGGGATTAAATATCACCTATAATCTAGTTAAATTGCAGGGGGGTACAATTGAGGTAAAAAGTAAAATTGATGTAGGAAGTGAGTTTATTGTTAGGATATCCTTTCCAATAGTTGAAAATGAACCTGTGCATAAAATCGTCTCAAGTCCCCCTAAAATTTCCCAACAGAATATCCTAATTATCGAAGACCATCCTGTTAATCGGTTTATGCTAAATATTCAATTAGAAAAAGCAGGACATATAGTTTCAAATGCCGAAAATGCAAAAATTGCCTTAGAACTAATTGAAAATAATCAATTTGATTTAATCCTATTAGACTTTAATTTGCCTGACATTCCAGGGCAGGAATTAATTCAAATGATTCAAAAAACAAAAGCAGGACAAAATATTCCTATTATCGCAATAACAGCGAATGCACTGCCCGAAACGCGCATTATTGCTTTGAGTTCTGGATTTTCAGAGTTTATTTCGAAACCTTATCAAACAGAAGAATTAATTAGTAAAATAGCACTAGTTATTTTAAAAAAGGGGAGCCAATGAGGTCATTAATTGAACAAACTCCAGATTTCTCAGATGATTGGAGAAAATCTTTAGAATTAGAGTTTGAGAAACCGTATTTTTCTTCCTTAAATCAATTTTTAATTCAGGAGGAAAAGTCCGGGAAAATAGTTTATCCTAAATCCTCCCAAATATTTACCGCATTTGCCCTTACACCCCTTCACTCTGTAAAGGTGGTTATACTTGGGCAGGATCCTTATCATGGACAAGGTCAGGCTCATGGGCTCAGTTTTTCGGTGCCAGAAGGAATGGCTATCCCCCCTTCCTTGCGTAATATTCTCAAAGAGATAGAAGCAGACCTCGGCAGAAATTCTACTATGAAAGGCAACCTCAGCGATTGGGCCAAACAAGGAGTGTTTTTACTCAACTCAGTTTTAACTGTTCGAGCAGGTGAAGCCGGTTCACACCGAAATAAAGGATGGGAAATATTCACCGATGAAGTGATCAGAATTCTCGGCCAACAACAAAGCCATTTAGTTTTCTTATTGTGGGGATCTTATGCCATTTCAAAAAAATCAGGTATCCCTGCAGATAAACACCTGATCCTAACCGCTCCTCACCCTTCTCCTTTATCTGCGCATCGTGGATTCTTAGGATGTCGGCATTTTTCCCAAGCAAATAATTATCTACGCGAGTATGGAAAATCGGAAATTAACTGGTGAGTAGTACCTAAATTCAAAGTCATCCAACATCCTCCCCCCCCGCGCAACTCTGCTTTAACTCTGTCCCCTCTGCGGTGAACCTTTGAGAGCGTAGCGACCTCTCGAAGCGCAGCGACCCTCCGCGCAACTCTGCTTTAACTCCCTTTCCTCTGCGGTGAGCCCTTGAGAGCGTATCGAACTCCTAAGAGCGCAGCGACCTCTCTGATTGAAGCGACCCTCCGCGCAACTCTGTTTCAACTCTGTCCCCTCTGCGGTGAGCCCTTGAGAGCGTAGCGAACCCCTAAGAGCGCATCGACCTCTCTGATTGAAGCGACCCTCCGCGCAACTCTGTTTCAACTCTGTCCCCT
>JBEIHC010000094.1:0-11348 GCA_040381555.1 Bacteroidia bacterium | reverse complement strand
TTTGGGGTGTTTCCTCTATTAAAAAACCCCCACTTCCTTTTTGTCCCGGTGTCCCCACAACACCTGGCCAAAAATCGGGCGGGGGGGTTTTTTTTCTGGCGGGCCACCCCCGCCCCAAACAACACCACCAAAACCATCCCCCCATTCCCCCGTATAAACCATACATTTCCACGAATTACCCCAAAATCCCGAAATAATTCCCTTTCGGCTTGGGCAATTCAACGGGAAGTCCTATTTTTATCATTTAACTCTGACTTACCTGGTAACAAAAAGTCGAAAATCGTTCACGCCTATGCAGACACTCATGCAGATTCCCGTCCAAAAAAGCGCTCAAAGCCGCTTGCAGCAAACCGACTTTGACAATTTGGATTTCGGTAAATATATTGCCGACCATATGTTTGTTTCAAATTGGAATTATGGCTCTTGGGAACAAGCTGCAATCACCCCCTATGCCCCTATAACCCTGAGCCCGGCTGCTTTAGGATTGCACTATGGGCAGACTGTTTTCGAAGGCATGAAAGCCTATCGAATGGAGTCTGGGGAAATAACCATCTTTAGAATTGAAAGACATCATCAGCGTTTCAATCGTTCTCTGGAGCGAATGTCGATGCCCGCTGTTCCTTTGGATTTATTTAGAGATGGATTAATCAACCTGATACAAACGGATTCCGAATGGGTACCTCGCAATGAAGGGTCCAGTCTTTATATCCGTCCTTTTTGCTTCGCTTCTGAAGAAAGATTAGGAATGAAAATTTCCGATGAGTATAAATTCATCATCATCAACTCCCCAGTAGGTCCTTATTATGCCAAGCCCCTCAAAGTAAAAGTCGAAAAGCACTTTGTACGCGCTGCAGAAGGCGGAACAGGATTTGCTAAATGTGGGGGTAATTATGGAGGAGCCTTCTACCCCGCTGCTCAAGCGAAAAAGGAAGGCTTTGATCAAATTATCTGGACCAATGCCTGCGGACATGAAACCATTGAAGAAGCAGGTACCATGAACCTTATGTTTGTGCTCGATGGAGAACTCGTAACCCCTCCTACTTCTTCTTCGGTATTAGATGGCATTACCCGTGACTCCATTCTAACCTTGGCCAAACAACTAGGCATTCCTCAGTCTGTAAGAGCTGTGACTGTGGAAGAATTGCGTAAAGGCTTCGAAAATAAAAAACTTCAAGAAGCCTTTGGTGCCGGAACTGCAGCCGTAATTGCCCCTATCAGCCATATTTCAATTGACGACACGCTTTTCGAATTGCCAGAAGCCGGGAAAGATTCTATTTCTGCACGCCTGAAAAAAGCCTTAACCGATATCCGTACCGGAAAAGCAGAGGATTTTGCGAATTGGAATACGGTTTTGAAAGGATAGAGTCATCCTAAAAAAAGAGAGCGAAAATGAGGAATAAAGAGGCGTTGTATCCATTACTCATCCTTATTTAAGGGGAAAAAATCTTTCTATACTTCAGCCTTTCTTTCACCAGAACTTAATCCGTTGAAACTCCAAAATATCAGCCTGATTCTAACGAAACTCGGTTTTGATACCCCCGGAAAAATCACCCTTCATTTTCTGGATGGAAGAGAAATGAGGGTTCCATTAATGTATTTCCCGGAACTCCAGAATCTCCCGGTTGAAAAGCGAAAAAATACACCATTGTTGATGATCGCACCATCCTTTTTAGCTCCCTAGATACCGTCTATCGTCTGGAAGATTTCATGACATTAGAAACTAAACGGAAAGAAAGGTAAATCCATTCTAGATTTTATCCAATGGCATTTACCCAATGGCAACTTTATTTCTAATTTAGTGTTGTATTCCTCAGGAAATACCCCCTCTGTTATCTTTATACACTATGCACATTAATTCCCTACTCGAACAAGCCCTCCAACTCCAACCCCTTTCTCAGGAAGAGGGAGTGTTTTTATACCATAACGCCCCACTCGCTTCCCTTATGTATGCGGCAGATTCTATCCGAAGAATTAAAAAAAGCCATACCGAAGGAATCGTCACCTGGCAAATTGACCGAAATGTAAACACTACCAATGTTTGCGTGGCCAATTGCAAATTCTGTAATTTTTATAGAGTTCCCGGACATCCAGATTCCTATATCACCGATGATGAAACTTATAAAATCAAAATCGAGGAAACCTTTGCCTTAGGCGGAGATCAGTTGCTCCTGCAAGGGGGACATCACCCGAAATTAGGCATCGAGTTTTATGAAGAGCTATTCACCAAATTAAAATCCTGGTATCCGGAATTAAAACTCCATAGCCTGGGTCCCCCGGAAATCGTGCATATCTCGGAGCTCTCCAAACTCAGCTATCACGAAACCCTGCGCAGACTCAAAGCTGCCGGACTCGATTCCCTTCCGGGTGCGGGTGCGGAAATTCTAAACGATCGCGTGCGTCGCTTAATCTCCAATGGAAAATGCTCCGGAGAAGAATGGCTGGAAGTTATGCGTCAGGCTCATAAACTCGATATTCCTTCCAGTGCCACCATGATGTTTGGGCATGTAGAAACTATTGAAGAACGCTTTGAACACTTGGTCCGAATCCGGGCAGTACAATATGAAAAACCGGAAGGCGCTGTAGGCTTCTCTGCCTTCATTCCTTGGCCGTATCAGGATGATGGCACCTTACTCAACCGGGTAAAAGGCATTCGCAACAATACCCATGCAGAGGAGTATGTACGCATGCTTTCCCTTTCCCGTATTATGTTGCCGAACATTGAAAATATCCAAGCATCCTGGCTGACAGTTGGTCCGGAAGTAGCGCAACTTTGTCTTTATGCTGGGGCAAATGATTTTGGCTCCATCATGATTGAGGAAAATGTAGTCTCTGCTGCCGGAGCTCCCTATCGCTTCACCGCTACGCAAATTCAGGAAAGTATTGTCAATGCAGGCTTCACGCCAAAACTCCGCGATCAAAAATACCGCTTCCGCGAAATTCCTACTGTACTTCAGGGACAAATACTTGCTTGAGAAAGAAAACGAGAATGGAAATTTATTGAAAGCCGAAAACTATAACACAAATCTAATCCTCACGAGCAGTGGCCTGCAGCGCGGTTCCCCCCCTAAGAGCAGAGCGAGAGCGAGAGTGAGAGCGGAAATGCAAAACGAGCGCGAAGAAGATAAACACGAGAAAAAGGAAACACATGAGTAACCTCAAACTGATCGAATGTCCCAGAGATGCCATGCAGGGCATCAAAAACTTTATAGACACAGAGGTAAAAATAGAATACCTTAATGCCCTACTGAAAGTTGGTTTTCACACCCTGGATTTCGGAAGTTTTGTTTCCCCGAAGGCCATTCCCCAAATGGCAGATACTCGGGAAGTATTGGCCAAACTGGAAATTGAAAATTCCCCAACCAAACTCTTAGCCATCATTGCCAATTTGCGCGGAGCCGAAGATGCCGTAGCCTTTCCGGAAATTTCCTATTTGGGATTTCCCTTTTCTTTAAGCGAAACCTTTCAGCAGCGCAATACCAACAATTCTCGGGAAAGTGCCCTTCACCTGGTAGCCGAAATGCAGGACCTATGCAGCCGCAACCGCAAAGAGCTTGTTGTGTATTTATCCATGGGCTTTGGCAATCCGTATGGGGACTTATGGTCAGCTGAATTAGCCTTAGAATATGCCCTAAAAGTAAAAGCACTCGGAGTAGGCATCATCTCCTTAGCTGATACTGTTGGCAGCGCAGCACCTGAAAGTATTCGGGAAGTCTTCCAACTCATTCAACAAGAATTACCCGATACCGAAATAGGTGCACACTTCCATGCTACGCCCTACAATTGGGAATCCAAAATTGCCGCTGCCTACGAATCCGGCTGTCGTCGCTTCGACGGCGCCCTGAAAGGCTTCGGCGGTTGTCCATTTGCCAAAGAAGAACTGACCGGCAATGTAGCCACAGAGAATATTGTCAGATATCTAGAAGGGAAAGGGGAAGTGTTAGGTTTAAATAAAGAAGCGATGCAAACGGGTTTGGAGATGTCGGGGAAGGTAATGGGTTAGGGGTAGAATAAGTAAAAAATTTCATTCAAAAAAAGACCAAGACAAATGGTTTTGGTTTTTAAACTCAATAATATCGTGTGGAGCGCAAATCAAGATACCACTTCCATAATTTGGATTCCATTCACCAGATATGTATTTTTGATTGATGGAGTTGGATCGAAATTAGGGTTCCATCGCATTCTTAAAGAGTAGAAATGCGATAAGAACTGAGTAAAACCAATGTGATCCAATGAAGTAAAAATTCCTGATAGGAAAACTCATGAGGCTAACTAAAAATAGGGGATTTTAAATTGATACAAGGACTCATAAGAAAGTCATGTTAAATCTGATAACAAATAAATTACAGGAACTACACAGCCTTTGTGTGAAATATGACATTAAGACCGCCTATCTGTTTGGCTCTGCCACTTCATTGGACTTTAATGAAGGCAGTGACATAGATATCCTTATTTCATTCAAAGACATTTCTATAGAAAAATACACAGATAACTATTTTGAGCTGCATACTGAATTGGAAAAGTTATTCAACCGAAAAGTAGATTTAAATACCGAACGATCCCTTTCAAATCCTTATTTTATCAAAAGTGTGCAGGAGACGAAACAGTTGTTATATACTGGGTAATGTAGAAATGTTTTGTTTTATCCGCTTTTTTAAGATATAAGTTACAGATTAGATGCCAACTAAATTTTTTACAAATCAGGACGACAATAGCTTACTCAAAAAATTTGAGGGAGTCTTTACGAATATTGAAAGCATCCGCCATTTTGATGCCCTTGTTGGATATTTTAGAACCTCTGGATATTTTAAAGTAAGAGCCTTTCTGGACAAAATTCCTAAAATCAGAATTCTGGTGGGTATTAATGTGGATCAACTGATAAAGAAATACCATGACAAAGGTCAACTTTATATTGATAATCCTGATGAAACAAAAGCAGATTTCTTGGAAGAAATTATCAAAAACATTCAAGATGCGGACTATGACGAAATCACTGAAAAAGGAATTATTCAGTTCATTGAAGACCTTATTACAGGAAAAATAGAACTTAGGGCACATCCCAAGAAAAAAATACACGCCAAAGTATACATATTTCGACCCGCAGTATTTAATGAATATGGATCGTGTGAGGTAATTACCGGATCGTCCAATCTTACTGATGCCGGATTAGGGGCTAACCCTGAGTCCAATTATGAATTCAATGTGAGTCTTAGGGACTATGAAGATGTAAAATTTGCAACAGAGGAGTTTGAAAGACTTTGGAATGAATCTATTCCAATCCTTCATGCTGAGGCGAATACCATCAAAAACAAAACTTATCTGCGTGACGATTTCACTCCACATGAATTGTATATCAAAATGCTGATAGAGTATTTTGGTAAACGCGTTGAATATGATCCTTACAATATTGACTTACTACTTCCTGATAAGTTCATGCGTTTGAAATACCAATCAGATGCCGCAAATCAGGGATATGCCATTATGATGAAGCACAATGGCTTTATCTTGGCCGATGTCGTAGGTCTGGGAAAAACGATTATTGCTTGCATGGTCATAAAGAAATTTATTTATGAAAATGGAACTCATTCTAAAATCTTAATAGTTGTACCTCCAGCTCTGGAAGCAAACTGGAGAAGAACAACAGAAGATTTTCAAATCAAAAATCATTTCGAATTTATTACCCTTGGCAGTTTAAATAAAATTTTAGATGAGGATAATTACCACTATTCCAATTCCGATAAGTTTGATATGATTGTGGTGGATGAATCACACAAATTTAGAAACGATTATACGGATATGTATTTGGCCTTACAGGAAATCTGTAAAAAACCCAGAAGTCGGCCCTCTGAAAATGGGGATACAAGAAAAAAAGTAATACTTATTTCTGCTACCCCACTTAATAATAGACCTCAGGACATAGAGAATCAACTTTATCTATTTCAAGATAAAAGGAACAGTACTTTGGAGAATATCAGAAATCTCCAGGACTATTTCAAGCCATTGAACGAGCAATACCAGAAACTTGCCTCAGAAAAAGAACTTAACATTAAAAAGCTTAAATCGTTGTTCCAAAAATTAAGAGATGATGTTGTTGAACCACTCGTAATTAGAAGAACAAGAACCGACATTGAAAAGAATAAGGAATATTTAGAAGATATGAAAAATCAAGGTATCATCTTCCCCAAAGTAGATGATCCCATTTCATTGTACTATGAATTAGATGGCAAATTAGCTTCTCTATTTTATGAAACTGTTTCTTTAATTACAAGATTAGATGAATATGGAAACGAGACAGAAGGTTTAGGATATTATCGTTACCGAGCCATTGAATTTCTATCAAATGAAGATGATAAAAAGATTTACGGCAATGTAAATTCTATTTCCAGTAGATTGAGTGCGATTATGAAAACGCTCTTAGTAAAGCGTTTGGAAAGTAGTTTTTATGCCTTTACCCAATCCATCAATCGCTTCAAAAGAGCTATTGATAATATGATTGAAATGTTTGAAAATAATAGAATCTTTATTGCGCCGGATCTTGACATAAATAAGTTATTGGAGGACGGTGCCAGTTATGACCAGATCGAGTCTAGAATCAATGAAAAAGGGGGCAACAATAAAGAATTTAAAAAGTCGGCTTTCGATAAGAAATTCCTAAATCTACTGAAATCCGATAAAGAAAAAGTGGATGACCTGGTAAATCGCTGGAGTAAAGTGAAGCAAGATCCAAAACTGAAAGCATTCAGTGAAAAATTAACACATGAATTTTTCAAAAGTAAAAAACATAACCCAAGCAGACAATTAGTAATCTTCTCAGAATCAAAAGAAACTGCTGAGCAACTTTCTGAACATATTAAGGATAATTTTAAATATCGGGTTCTTACGGTAAGCGCGGAAAACAGAAAATCCGTTGAAAATATTCTCCGGGAAAACTTTGATGCTAATCTTGAAGAAGAAAAGTGGAAAAGGGATTATGACATCATTATTACAACCGAAGTATTAGCAGAAGGAATAAACTTACATCGAAGTAATTTGATTGTGAATTATGATGTTCCCTGGAACGCAACACGCCTAATGCAACGCATTGGCCGTGTAAATAGAATTGGATCAAGATCGGAACAAATTTTCGTTTATAACTTCTACCCGTCAGCCCATGGGGATGAACAAATCAAATTGGTGAATAATGCCTTAAGGAAATTACAGTCCTTTCATACGGCATTTGGCGAGGACAATAAGATATTTTCTCTACTTGAGGAAAAGGGAGATGGAGCATTGTTTGGCAACAAAATTCAAAAAGAAGAAAGTGAGATAATAAGCTATTTAACTGCATTAAGGGAATTCAAAAAGAAACACCCTAAACGGTATGCCGAAATTTCAAAAATCCCTAATAAAGCTAGGTGTGGTAGAAAAGCTACCCAAGACCTTCAGCTCACCCTGTTAGAATCTGAAACCGGGGAATTAAATTATCCCCTACAAATGACTTCACTTACATATTTAAAAAGTGAAAATCATCCGGGAATATTCTGCTTAATTACGCCTGAATTAAATATTATTGAATTAAACTTTCTTCAAGCAATTAAGATTTATAAAGCTGAAGAGAACGAAAATGCCGTTCCCCTGCATGATCTACACCACCAACAAACTATAATAGGACTTGAATACTTCAAGTCAGAAAAGAATCAGGAAAATATCCAGACCATTTCCAGAAAAAATTTAAGTCCGGCAGAAAACAAAGCAATTACCAACATTAACGCAATCCTAAAAGTTGCGCCAACTGAACAAAAAAGGATGGCTTTGCAACGGGCACTCGATCTTATAAAAAAAGGAACTTATGGCTCCAAGGGATTACCCAAATCCATCAATGACTTTTTTACTGCTAACACAAAATTGCTTAAAGACCCTGCAAAGTTTGTAGAAAAACTTTTTATGGAATTGCTGGATAGCTACGATCTCTCCTCAAATGTCGAAACAGTTGAGGAGAAAAAAACCATACAAGGTATCGTGAATCCTAAGATTGTCCTAACTCAAAGTTATATCTAATCATGACAAAGAGTTCGAAAATTCAGGTAAGTGGCATTCAGATTTCGGTATTGTATATTGATCAATCAGACTTTATCTCACTTACTGATATTGCCAGATACAAGGATACAGAGCATACAGACACCATCATTCAAAACTGGATGAGAAACCGTAATACCATTGAATTATTGGGTTTCTGGGAAACAATTTACAACCCCAATTTTAAACCCCTCGAATTCGAGGGGTTTAGAAAACAGGCAGGGCTAAACAGTTTTGTGATGACCCCCAAACGGTGGATTGAATCTACTAATGCCATTGGTATCGTCTCAAAAGCAGGTCGTTATGGTGGTACCTTTGCCCATAAAGACATAGCCTTGGAATTTGCTTCTTGGATTTCCATTGAATTCAAGCTATATGTTATAAAGGAATTCCAGCGTCTTAAAGAGGATGAAAATAGCCGAAACAAACTTGATTGGAACCTGCAACGAACCCTTGCCAAAGTAAATTACCGAATTCAAACAGACGCCATCAAGGAAAAACTCATCCCATCGGCATTGACAAAAGAGAAGATCAATTTTGTTTATGCCGATGAGGCAGATATGCTGAATATGGCCTTATTTGGAATAACTGCCAAACACTGGAGAGATAAAAATCCAGAGGAAAAAGGTAACATCCGTGATGCAGCAAGCATTGAGCAGCTGGTCGTGTTAAGTAATTTGGAAAGTCTCAATGCTGTACTGATTCATCAGGGGTTAACACAACCTGAAAGATTAGCTCAACTCAACAAAATCGCCATCACCCAAATGAAATCTTTGCTCGCCAATAAAAATTTAAACAAACTGAAATAATGGCTAACAGAATACAATTACAAACTGCACTGCAAAAACCCTACGATAGGTTACTTTTTGGAAAAGAAGTACTAAGCCCGGTTTTTGGAACCTGCTTCATCCTAAGGAATTCTGCTCTACCTGCTTCGGTACAACCCAATAAATCTGAGCAAAGCATAATACAATCCGTTTCCATTTATGGAAATATCCAACTGGAAGATGGTACCGAAATTTCATGCTATGAAATCATTTTACAACCAACCGTCAGAATCGAATATAGCAAAGTTGCCATTCAGCGATATGTAAGAAAAATGCTTACAGCAGGCCAAATAGCTCTTGTAAATTTTATCGCTCCAAAAAATAACAAAGTATGGCGTTTTACCCTGATTGCAAAAGACAGTGAACTTACGCCTAAGGGAATCCAGGAAAAAGTAACGCATGCGAAACGCTACACTTACCTCTTAGGCCCTTCAGAAACCTGCAAAACAGCTGCAGAACGATTTGAAGCTTTAAGCACAGAAAATACAATTACTTTTCAAGATTTAGTGAATGCCTTCTCCGTTGAAAAAATGAGTGAGGCCTTTTTTGATGAATATTATGAACATTACCAATCCTTTGTATCCTATTTCACAGGCATTCGTCAGATTAGATCTGGAAAATCTCAAATAAAAGAAGCAACGGTTTCGAAACCCAGTAACCTATATACTTCCGCATTTAAAAAAGACCCCAAAGCCGTGAGAGATTTTGTAAAGAAACTCTTAGGCAGGATTGTGTTTCTATATTTTGTTCAGAAAAAAGGATGGTTAGGTGCAAGCGATACCCATTATAAAGATCGACGATTAGATTTCATTAAACAATTATTAATTCAATCTGGTACAAATAAATCCTTTTATCCGGATTGGCTATCGAAACTATTCTTTGAAACCTTGAATCTTTCTAGAAATAATGATGACTTTAAAATGCCTAATGGCCTAAAGGTAAAAGTTCCTTTTTTGAATGGGGGCTTATTCGACAAGGATAATTTTGATGATGCAATTCTCCCCATACCATCCAAACTGTTTCATCACCCCGATTTTGAAGATACCCTTCTCACTGAAAAGACCAAGGAAAATGCAAGAGGTTTCCTTGACTTCTTAGATGCTTTCAACTTTACGGTTTATGAAGACAGCCCGGACGACCATACCGTAGCAGTGGACCCCGAAATGCTTGGTCACATTTTTGAAAACCTTCTGGAAGACAATAAAGATAAAGGTGCATTCTACACGCCAAAGGAAATTGTGCATTACATGTGCCAGGAAAGTTTAACAGAATATCTGACCACACATTTAAGTAAAGATTATACGGTTTATAAGGAGCTTGGTAATCAACAAATAGAACTATTTGGCAATGAAACTAGGATAGGCCAATTGAAGTTCGTAGAACAATTAGGTGACAAAGCCCTGAACCGGGAAGATGTGTCCATTATTGTAAAATATAAAGACATTAAACACTTGACCAAGGGTCAATTAAAGAAAATTGACACTCTATTAGATACTGTAAAAATCTGTGACCCTGCCATTGGATCCGGAGCTTTCCCAATGGGGCTATTACAGGAAATACATGCCATAAAAGAAGTTCTTTCCTATGAACTACAACATCCCTGGAAACCAGCTGAGGTAAAAGAAAATATCATCCAAAACTCTATCTATGGTGTTGATATTGAAAAAGGAGCAGTAGATATTGCACGATTACGCTTCTGGCTAAGTTTGGTGGTGGACGAAGAAAAACCAAGAGCCTTGCCTAACCTGGATTATAAAATCGTGGTGGGCGACAGTTTGGTGAGCAAGTTTGAAGGGGATGTTATTGAAATAGATTGGGAGAGAAAAAAACATACCACCGGAAGTAAACACATTGTTGAAAATATACAAAGACTATTAAAAGAAATTGCAGAAAAACAGAAGTTATTCTTTAAGCCAGAAAACAAGAATAAAAAGAAACTCCAAGCCGAAATTCGACATCTTAAAATCGAGCTATTAATTAATCAACTGTCATTCAACAAAGAAAAGTTTTTATCAAGCAATAATGAAAAAGGAGGCTTTGCACCTTCTGCCAGCGACTTGCGCTACAATGAGGAATTAAAGCAAAAGGTAAAAGATTTTGACCGGCATATTGCCAGACTGCAAAAACTGAAACAAAACAAAGAAGAGCCTTTTGAACATTTCGATTGGAAGTTGGATTTTCCGGAAGTGCTGAATCCTTATCTATTAAATGGAAATATGGGGTTTGATATAGTTATTGGTAATCCTCCTTATATAAAAATTCAAAGTATCCCAAAAGAACTAATTGCATATTTCAAGAGAAAATTTAAATCAGCAACCGGAAAGTATGGGTGGTTTCAAGTGGCCAGTGCAAAATTAAGCTGTTAAAATTAATTGATTAAATCTTTCCAATGGAGTATCCCAGTTTAAGGTCTGTCGAGGCCTTTCATTAAGTGATTGCTGGACGAAAGCAATTTCTTTCGAGGAGATT
>JBEIHC010000093.1:0-11555 GCA_040381555.1 Bacteroidia bacterium | reverse complement strand
TCGAAGATTAAAAGACTTATTTGATACTATCTCGCTATCCAAATCTAGAATATCCGTTAAACCTGAATATATCAGGTTTAACAGCCCGGTCGCTGAGTAGCCCCCAATGAAATTGTGTCGTTCATTAATATAGTGTGGGGGCGTATCGAAGTGCCCGGGCGGATAATTCGAAGAATACCTTAATATACATAAAAAAAATTACCCACTAAATAATGCGTAGAGCCAAATTATCCAATAAAATTATTTTTCTGGTAGAATCTTTAACTACTAAATAGCATTCCATCTTGTGGAATTGGGTGACAGTTTTCATTTTACAGCGAGAAATTAATTAACCTGTTGATTGAATGGGATTAAACCTAATTATAAATTATGCTGCCGTAGGGGCTCCCCTTGTGGGTGCCCCGTAATCAATGGTTATAGCTGCCGCAGCAGGGTAGGTTGAAACTCAACATACAGAAACCCGCAGTTAGGGTGCACCCACAAAGGGAGTCTCGAAGCACCAATCCAAAATATAATGGTTCTTTGCCATTTACTGTGGGTTTAAATAACAGAGCAATATTTCATTTGTATTGTTGCATAATTATTATTCATAAATTGAAATATAAAATTCAAGAAACGGACGCTTATTAAAATATTAATGAACTTGCCAATCCCTTGATTCCATAAATGTAGGATGCCATGCAAACCTACCGCCGCGCTTCGATACAGCCCCTCCCTAAAATGCTTTTAAATAGTATATCTCAGATGGGGCTTACTCAGCGACCGGCTGCTTTTTAATAAATTTTATTCTCTGTGAAACCTTTAAATATGACAATCCTTAACCAGTCTCTTTAAAGGTAATTATCCATAACCCATAATTAATGGCGAAGAAACAATATAATTTACCAACTGATTATTTTAGAAAACACCCAATTCCTGGCCTTTCCAATTTTTGGCTATTCTCACTTTTAGATGGGTTAGAATCATTTATAAAACAATCCCAATCTCAACCTCCCAACTCACATACTTTAATAAAGCAGAACCCAGACTTCAATTTACTTATCACTCAGAATGTATTTCACTTCAATCTGTGTTATTGACAATCCCACTATACATTCTTCACCGGAAAAAATCACTACCAAGAAAGAAACGCTCGCCACACTCTGCATTAACCTATTTCCATTGCGTTTCAATAAACTTTTCTCTGGGCAGAACAAGGAATGAACCTAATCTATTCCTATAAGACAGAGCAAACCCAAATTCTTTCTCAAAGGTCATCTCCGCCAGGATACAATTTCATTACAATACCACTGGTCAAACTATTTCAAATTTGTATCTTTGCCTGCACTAATAATAAACTTGAATACTTTCGGATCTCATAATAAGCATATTTCCAGCATAGTTTTACTCGCAGCCATTTTACTTAGTCTGCTTATGCACCTACCTCATTTCTCCAAAGAACTCATGAGCGTGCATGTATGGAGACAAACCCAAACCCAAAGCACCATTGACAGCTTCCATGAAGAAGATCGAAATATCTTCAACCCTCGAAGAAATAACCGAGGAACGGAAGAGGGAATTTTCCGAATGGAATTTCCCCTCATGCAATGGTTAATTGCCGGTATTTATCCCCTGACAGGTAGATCCATTCTGGTTACCCGAATTTTTATGTTCCTCACCGGAATTGCTTGCATACTCGGTATGTTTTTCTTCCTCCGAAGACTGCTTCAAGATTCTTGGATTGCTGGCCTTTCTGCCTGGGCATTTACTTTTTCTCCAGCCTTTTACTACTATACCCTTAATCCCATTCCAGATGTATTTGCTCTGGCACTCTCTATTTGGGGAATGGCTCTTTGTTGGAAGAATAAAGGACTAAAATATATTCTGGGTTTAGTCCTCCTCAGTTTAGGCACCTTGTGTAAACTTCCCTTCGGGATATTTTTCCTAATACCAGCCTGTTCTATTCTTGAAAATTTAGGATGGTTTAAGCTCAAACAAAAAGCAACTCCTCTTCCGGAAGCCATAGGAAAATTAGTCCAACTGATACTTGCCCTTGTTCCCCCTGTTTGGTGGTATCTGGAAGTAATCCCCGGTTGGAAAGGAAATGGAATAGTGCAAGGGCTGATGGAGAATACCGTGCCCTTCGGTCAATTGGCAGATTATTTTGTACACAATCTCATTTCTACTTTACCCGAACTTCTGGTCAATTATGCTGCCATGCCCTTTTTCATACTGGGATTATTCTACATTTTTAAACGGAAATTACCTCTCAACTACTGGCCATTTTCCCTCTTAGGAATTGCCCTACTGGCTTATTTTTTATTTGAACTGAATATGATTGCCAAGGTGCATGATTATTATTTATTTCCATTTTATCCTTTACTCTTTGCTGCCATTGGATATGGGATACAGGGATTTATGAGGAGTCCTTTTCCCTATGTGCGAACTGCAGCCTTTGCACTATTGCTTCTATTGCCCCTAACGGCTTGGTTGCGCATGCAAACCCGATGGAATCCGGAACAACCCGGATTTAATCCAGACCTTCTGATTTATCAGGATGAGCTGAGGAAAGCTGTTCCGGAAGACGCTTTATGTATTGCGGGAAACGACGAATCCAGTTATATATTTTTTTACTATATCCATAAAAAAGGATGGGCTTTCCAGAAAGATGAACCAAGTGCTGAGCAATTGAATAAATGGAAGAATTTGGGGGCACGCTATCTATATTCTGATTCAAGAAGTATTGATAAAATAGCTGTAGAGGCAGGCATCATCGACAGTCTGATTCTGGAAAGAGGCAGCATAAGAGTGTATCGAATACCCCAAAATCAGGAAGAGGAAATCTTGGGAGGCTCTGAAATAGAAACCAAATAAAGAATATCTAGAAGTTCACTCTATTTTTACTTGGTGTTAACCTCCCCACCTCTCGTGAATACTAAACCGTTAAAGACTCCTGCTAATTAGTATAATCTATTGGTTTAATAAAATGTATTTCCTGAAATCCAATCTATTTACCTATAGATGACAATACCCAAATTTTTATTTCCTTTGCCTCACAATTTCTTCGATGCATCCTGTTTCCCCAGATTTATATTCTTCCCTTTCCTTCCGAAAAATTGTCTGGGGGGCATTAACCGGTATTATTTTCCTGTATATTCTAACCCGGGCATTTCGCTTAGGGATAACCCATGATGAAGCATTAAGTTATACTATTTTACTGGGAGACACAGGCAGATTATGGACCGCTAATAATCATTGGCTCAATACCCTGCTGAGCTGGCCTTTAGCTTGGATGAGCAATTATGCAATCTGGGCGCTGCGCCTCCCGAATGTCCTGAGTTTTTTAGTGTATGCTTATTTTGTTTTCCTCCTCACGGGATCCGGTAAAGGAAAGTGGATGGCCTTATTACCTGCTTGGTTCCTGCTTTTGGGAAATCATTATTTCTTAGAACTTTTCGGTTTATTCAGAGGCTATGGATTAGCATTAGCTGGATGTGCCGGCGCCTTGTATTATGCCAAACAAGTCCGAGAGAAAGGGGAGTTAAAATACTTTCGAAAGTTTCAACTCTTCGCACTGATCACGCTCTATGCCAACTATGCCTTTTTATATCCTGTTCTTGGAATGACAGCGATTTTAATCGTTCATTTTTGGGCTCAAGGAAATACTTTCCAGGGATTACGAAACCGATTCCAATACTTATTCTTGTTTTCGCTTCCAGCCTTATATAACCTTCACCTACTCAAAAGCCGGGAGGAATTATACTTTGGAGGAGATATGGGCATCCTTCAAGACACCCTGAATTCCGTTATCCGATACTCCTTTCAATTTGAGTTGCACCCCATGCAATCTACCCTGCTACAAATAGCTCTGGCGGGATTGGGAATTATAGCTGGTTTACAATTATTTTATCCCAAGAGTCAATCTCTTCCCTCGCAGGTAGGATATTTCTGCCTACTTCTTCCCATCGTGTTGCACTTTCTGGTAGGAATGAAATATCCAATGGAGCGCTCTGTAGTGTATATCACTTTGTTACTTGGTCTAGTTTCCTATCACTGGCTGGAATCCCCTCCTGCCTCTAAATTATCTCTCAAAAGTATCGCGCTTTTTTTGCCGATTTTAGTATTTACCCTTGCCACCCTATACGGTAGTTGGTACAGGATGAATGACCGTTATGCCTCGACTTGGTACTATGATGAACACAATCTGGATGCGCTGAAGAAAATCGAGGCAATGAATTCCAGGCACAAAGAAATTAGTATTGGCATTAGTTGGGTGTTGGAACCCTCCCTGAATTACTATAAGAAACAGCAAGAATTGGATTGGTTGAACCCGGTTAATCGGAATTCTCCCCATACAGGTGGATATGATTTTTACTTTGTTTTGGAAGAAGATACAGCAGAAATTCCGGACAAATCTCGCTTACTCCATTTTTATTCTGATACTCGAATGGCCTTAATTGAAGGACTTTCATTTCAGCAAACGGACACTATCGCCCCCCTTAGATAAGGAAGTTTGCTTGCGTAAAATGGGAGTAAGATCAATCGTACCCTTAGAGTAACTCCCGAATCTTTTTCAAACTTCTGGGAATAGAGTGTTCCTGAAGTGCTTTACGCTGTCCATTGAATCGTAATTTTTTTCGTCGTTCCGGATCAGCCATTAATTCTTTGAGAAGGTGGGCAGCTTCTTCGGGAGTTTTATATATTTCAATCTCAATTCCTGCCTCATATAAATCCTCCAATTCCGGAGCCCATTCAGTTAAATAACAGGCACCCGCCATGGGAGCTTCAATATCTCTCAATCGGGAATAAGTATCTGGCTTAAGCAAGGGATAATGAAAGGAAGGATAGCGATTCACGCCCAGGGTAACTGCTGCCTCGCGTGTGACAGGAAAATAATCCTCAGCGGATAAAAGACCTTTTAACTGGGCATTCTTCAAATCATACTCGGCCATAGAGACAAATCTTCGGGAGATTTTTCGAAGCCAAGCCTGTGTGCCTTGTTCCCGAATAAATTTAAGATTATGTTGCCAGAATCCAGGATTAGGTGCAGACACTTGCTGGGTGACCTGCGCTAAAGATTCTGGGTTACCGGCCCACCCCTGCCCCCGAACTTCGAGGCTCGGAAATAATTGGGTAAGCTGGTGGAGCAGAATGAGCCGTTGCACATCTTTGGACCCGATAAAGGTTGGAGGATAATGCTCCTGTATATCTGTACTCTGCCGAAAATCAGGAGGAATCCAGGAGGGCATCGGCAAATACAGAACCTGATTAAACCCTCCGGATTGATAAGCTGTTAAGGCAGCTTTTTCAGGTACCCAATAAAAATCAAACCCCCGAAATGCTTCTGGAATGGATCGAAACTCCCGCACATGGTCACAGAAAAAAAGCAATAGGGGTACACCTGTCTTTCGAATATTATTCAGTCCCTCAGAGTCAATCATGTGAGGGTATAAATAGAATATTGCTAAATCTGGCTTTTCTCGATTTACCAGAAATTGAAAGCGTTTTGAAAATCCGGTCCAGAACTTTTCACGCCATGATTTGGCTGCCTGTTCATGATGAAAATACAATAAACCTTCTGCCCAATCAGATTCAGAATCTTCTACCCAGGCAAAACCGGCTTCTTCAATGCCTTTTTTGAAATATTTCTCCCAGAACCCATAAGCAGGTACTGCATGCCGAACCGGAGACTGAAGACAGGAAAGAAATATTTTCATGAATAAATTTTATATGCTCCCGTTTAAAAGTCTTTTGAAATAATCAACTCCAGAAAACCCTAGCATCCGAAAAAGCAGGGGTTGAGTTGCGGAAACTTGCTGCGTAAAAGTAAGTATATTTTCAAGTTTTGTTGGATAAATTGACCGAACAAAAATTGAAAAACGACCCTCAATTATCCTGAATAAAGCAATCAACCCCATCAAATTCAGGCAGAGGCAAAGTCCTTTTAATTGAATTAAGATTCAACCCCAATGTATCCCTGCCCATTCAAACCGAAATATTCTTAATTTTGCCCCTATAAAAGCGTTTCATGGAAAACTGGCAGTCCTATCAGAAAGTCATTCTTCCGGATGTTCCGGATTACCACAAAATAGAAGTTTACACTCAACATGATGGTTACGAAACCATTAAGAAGATTCTAACTTCAGGTCAACACACCCCTAAGTCCGTAATTGACGAGGTTAAAGCCGCCAATATTCGGGGTCGTGGAGGTGCAGGCTTTAATGCCGGACTGAAATGGTCCTTCATGCCTCCCAAACAACCGGGTGTACCCCGATACTTGGCTTGCAATGGGGATGAATCCGAGCCGGGAACCATCAAAGACCGAAGAATATTCGAATACAATCCGCATTTGTTCATAGAAGGTATATTAATCGCCTGCTATGCTATGGAAATGGATGCTGCTTACATCTATATCCGAGGGGAGTATATGGATTGGATTCACATGATGCAGAAAGCTGTGGACGATGCTTATGCCAAAGGATTTATTGGAAAAAACATCTTTGGCAGCGGATTTTCTACTGAAATATATGTGCATACTGGTGCGGGTGCCTATATCTGTGGGGAAGAAACTTCTCTAATGGAATCACTCGAAGGAAAAAGGGCCTACCCTCGCTCCAAGCCACCCTTTCCAGCACAATCCGGTCTATGGGGAAAACCCACAACCATCAATAATATTGAAACCCTCGCCTGCGCTACACTTGTGATGAAAAATGGTGCAGAATGGTTTGCCAATATCGGAGCCAAAACGCATCCAGGTCCTGTTTTATATGGTATCTCTGGACATGTTATTCGTCCTGGAGTATATGAATATCCAACTGGCATGCTGGTCAGTGATTTAATTTATAAAGTAGCTGGCGGCATTCGCAACGGCAAGAAATTGAAAGCCGTCGTACCGGGCGGATCTTCTGTTCCAGTATTAACAGCAGAAATGATTGAAGGCATCACAATGGATGCAGACTCTCTGCGTACAGTAGGCACTTACATGGGTACTGCCGGTATGTGTATTCTGGATGAGGATACCGACATGGTCAAATTCTTGCGTAGAATTGCCCATTTCTACCATCATGAATCATGCGGACAGTGTACCCCGTGCCGTGAAGGAACAGGTTGGATGGAAAAACTCATTGCCCGTATAGATGATGGGCAAGGAGAAATGAAAGATTTAGATTTATTGCTGGATTTGTGTGATAATATGGAAGGTCGTACAGTATGTGCTTTGGCAGATGCTGCGGCATGGCCAGTGCGCAACACAATCAACCGGTTCCGCAGTGAATTTGAGAAAAAGATAGCTCGGAATTCTGTTTACGCAACGGTTTAGTCCGGGCATACATACTATTATTTAGCAATTAAAAGGATGGCAGACCCATTTTCTTTCCTTAGCAATGCTGACCCCGTCGCCATTGAGGATATGTACCGGCGCTACCTTCAGGATCCGGAAAGTGTAGACACCGGATGGAGGCAGTTTTTCTCCGGATTTGATTTTGCCCGTGCTCACTTCGGAGCTGATACGGCTGGCGTTTCACCTGTTCAGGCAAAAGAAACTTTCGTCATGAACCTCATTAATGGGTATCGCCAAAGAGGGCACTTATTTACCAAAACCAATCCTGTTCGGGATAGACGAAAATATAATCCTACCCTAGACATTGAAAACTTCGGCCTAACTCAAGAAGATCTTGAAACTCAATTTCAGGCAGGAAGCGAAATTGGCATAGGCCCAAGTAAATTAAAAGACATTATCGCCCATCTGGAGCAAACTTACTGCCAGTCTGTTGGTGCTGAGTTCAGATATCTTCGTGAGCCTCAAACTTTGAAGTGGCTTCAAGATAAAATGGAATCTGTACGCAATACACCCAACTATTCGCTTGAAACCAAAAAATACTTGTTGCACAAACTGAATCAGGCAGTTGTATTTGAAAACTTCCTGCACACCAAGTTTGTCGGGCAGAAAAGATTTTCTCTCGAAGGCGCTGAAACTACTATTGCCGCTCTGGATACCATTATTGAAAGAGGGGCCGAATTAGGCCTGAAAGAATTTGTGATTGGCATGGCCCACAGAGGTCGACTCAATGTACTGGCCAATATTTTAAATAAAACATACGAACAAATATTCAGAGAATTTGAAGGCGGGTACTTCGATAACTCTTTCGATGGAGATGTAAAATACCATTTGGGATATTCCTCCGATGTAAAGACCATGAAAGGGGAAACCGTCCATCTTACTCTTACCCCTAATCCTTCTCACTTAGAAACGGTAGATCCAGTTGTGGAAGGAATTGTGAAAGCAAAGCTGACAACAACTTATGAGGGAGATTTGAAAAAAATCGCCCCAATCTTAATTCATGGAGACGCCTCTATAGCTGGTCAGGGCATTGTGTATGAAGTCATTCAAATGTCGTTGGTGAAAGGCTATCGCACAGGGGGCACCATACATTTAGTCATTAATAATCAGGTTGGCTTTACCACCAACTATTTGCAAGCACGCTCTAGTACCTATTGTACCGATGTAGCGAAGGTAACCCTCTCTCCTGTATTTCATGTGAATGGAGATGATGTGGAAGCAGTTGCTTATGCAGTGGCATTAGCAGTCGAATTCCGTCAGCAATTTCACCATGATGTATTCATTGATTTGTTATGCTATCGTAAGCATGGTCACAATGAAGGCGATGAACCGCGTATTACACAGCCCTTACTTTATAAATTAATTGCCGCGCATCCTAACCCAAGAGAAATCTATATTAAAAAGTTGATTTCATCTGGTGCTGTCGAAGAAAGCCTTGCAAAGGAAATGGAAAAAGATTTCCGTAAGATGTTGCAGGAACGCCTAGATGAATCCAAGCAATTACAGATAGCTTCTATACATTCTTTCTTAGAGGGAAAATGGAAAGGACTGCGAATAGCTGATGCAGCTGATTTTGAGAAATCGCCCAACACGGGAGTTCCCTTAAAAGACCTGAAGGTTATCGCTCAAAAAGTGTATGAAAAACCATCTGAATTAAAATTCTTCAGCAAACTCGAAAAGGTTTTAGACGACCGTAAGAAAATGGTGGAGGAAACCGATTCCTTAGACTGGGGTATGGCTGAAACAATGGCTTATGGTACCTTAGTGAATGAAGGATTTGATGTTCGCATATCCGGACAGGATGTAGAACGCGGAACATTCTCCCATCGTCATGCCATCATGAAAGTGGAGGATTCAGAGCAGGAGTATATTCCTCTTCAACATATTCGGGAAGGTCAGGGTCGCTTCCATGTATTTAACTCGATTCTCTCTGAATATGGAGTCTTAGGCTTTGAATATGGGCATTCATTAGCTGCACCCAATTGTTTGACCATTTGGGAAGCACAGTATGGAGATTTCTTTAATGGTGCTCAAATAATCATTGATCAATATATTGCCGCCGCTGAAACCAAATGGCAGCGTATGAGTGGGCTCGTGATGCTACTTCCTCATGGGTATGAGGGTTCTGGACCTGAGCATTCTTCCGCACGAATGGAAAGATTTTTAGAGCTCTGTGCGAATAATAATATGCAAGTAGCGAATTGTACGGTTCCTGCTAATTATTACCATTTGCTGCGCCGTCAATTGCATCGCCCCTTCCGGAAACCTTTAGTGGTATTCACTCCCAAAGGTTTATTGCGTCATCCGAAATGTGTGAGCAGCCTCAAAGACCTTTCACAAGGAGGATTCCAAGAAGTATTGGATGATGCTGCTGTACAAGCTGCTTCTGTGAAGCGCGTATTGTTCTGTACCGGGAAAATATATTATGAGTTGCTGGATATGCAACAGAAGCAAGGCCGCACAGATGTTGCCATTATCCGCTTAGAGCAACTCTATCCCTTCCCACTAACTCAAATACAAGCAATACTGGCCAAATACAAGAAGGCTCAAGATTGTTTTTGGGTGCAGGAAGAACCTGAGAATATGGGTGCTTGGACTTTCATCATGCGTAAGTTTGATGCAGAAGAAACCTTATCCACCGCCGGTATTCAGGTCATCTCTCGAAAAGAAAGCAGCAGTCCTGCCACAGGTTCCCCTAAGCAGCACGCTACTCAGCAAGAATATATCCTAAATCGTTCCTTTGATTTGAAGCCAGAAAAAACAAAATCTCCTAGTCGTTTAGTCAAACAATCCTGATTCCCATTCGCAGAAGCTTATGATCGTAGAAATGAAAATCCCTAGTCCTGGAGAATCTGTTACCGAAGTGGTGATAGAAACTTGGCTCAAGCAGGACGGAGAATATGTAGAAATGGATGAAGCATTGGCAGAAATCCAATCAGACAAAGCCATGCTCTCTCTCAATGCCGAAAAAAGTGGTGTACTAAAAATTAAAGTTCAGGCAGGAGAAACCGTGGCAGTAGGAAGTATAGCCTGCACGATTGATACGGATGCCGCAGCTCCTGCTGCCTCTGCCAAAACAGAAGCAAAGACAGCAACAATCAGCGCCCCTGTAAGTGCAGCAACCGCGGCTACTTCCAGTACCTCTTATGCCTCCGGAGTGCCCTCCCCTTCTGCCGATAAAATCATGAAAGACCAGGGCATAGATCCTGCTTCTGTCAATGGTACAGGCAAAGATGGACGCATCACCAAAGCAGATGTGCTCACTCAAGGAAAACCAGCTACTCCTGCCAGTCCTGCTCAGGCAGCTCCAGCTCCAAAAGCTGCCCCTGTTTTCTTAGGTGAAAGATCCGAAAGAAGAGAGAAAATGTCTCAGCTCCGCAAAAAAATTGCTCAAAGACTGGTCTCCGTTAAAAATGAAACCGCAATGCTCACCACCTTCAATGAAGTGGACTTGACAGCGGTAATGGAGATTCGTAAAAAATATAAAGACAAGTTTAAAGAAGTGCATGAAGTTAATTTAGGATTCATGTCTTTCTTCACCAAAGCTGTATGTGAAGCACTTAAAACATACCCGGCTGTCAATGGACAAATTCAGGGCGATGAATTGGTGTATTTCAATTACGCTGATATTGGAATAGCCGTAAGTACCGAAAGAGGACTGGTTGTGCCCAATATTCGTAATGCGGATAAAATGAGTCTGGCCGAAATTGAAAGAGCCATTATGGCCTATGCAGCCAAAGCCAGAGAAAATAAAATCACGCTGGATGACATGACCGGAGGAACCTTCACCATTACGAACGGGGGTGTGTTCGGATCTTTAATGAGCACACCTATATTGAATCCTCCCCAAAGTGCGATCTTAGGTATGCATAACATTGTACAAAGACCGGTTGCTATCAACGGTCAGGTAGAAATTCGCCCAATGATGTACATTGCTTTGTCCTATGACCATCGCATTATTGATGGGAAAGAATCCGTCAGCTTCTTGGTTAAAGTAAAAGAGCAATTAGAGGATCCGGCAAGGATGTTGTTGGGGATTTAAGAATTAGAAAAACCGGGTGTAAGCCCGGTTTTTTTTGAGGGGGGGCTTTACCCTAGCAGATTTCCCTTGACAAAATAATCTTAAAGCTTAAATTTGTATAATCTTGAAGAGAGAGTTGGATTGATGGGCAAGATGAAATACTTATCGGCTGTGTAGAATGGGAAAAGGGGTAAAATTATTGGACAATTCAAGTGA
>JBEIHC010000092.1:0-11597 GCA_040381555.1 Bacteroidia bacterium | reverse complement strand
TTTTACTTTTATACGGCTGCGAAAACTGATTCCCTTGCGCCGTTTATTCAATAAATTAAGGAAGATTTATTGCATCTGGCGGAATCCATTCGATGGGCTCGGTAGAGGCAGGGCATGCGTTAGAGACAGGTCATGCCATGTCTCTACCGCGCCCATCGAATGGATTCCGCCAGATGCAATAAATCTTCCTTCATGTATTGAATAACCGGCGCAAGGGAATCATTTTTCGCAGCCGTATAAAAGTAAAAAGAGATTTCTAAGGCATGTTGGTTTTCCGGGTCGGTCAGGAAGAGTTGTGCAGAGGTGGGTACATTTCCATAGACCTCAAACAATACCCCATTTAAGCGGGGGGTTTCTATAATGGCTTCTTTGATTTGAGTGGCCTTGACGGTGTGCTTATAGATGAGTCTGCGGTATTCTTCAAATTCACGGCTGCGAAGTGCTGCATCCCCATTGAGTTTGCGATAGGTGAAATGCCAGTTGCAATGAAAGGGTTTAAAGTAAATATCCATCCAGCAAGGATCCGGATCATTATAAGAAATAGTGCCAAAGCTAGGATAGTCAAAAGAAAAAGGGCATCCTTCTTTTTGATAGGATGAATAGTTTCTTTCAGGGAGCTCGATGCGATGAAACCCTTGCTGTTTCGGAACGGGATCTTCTGAGCAGGAAATCTGGCTTGCTGCAAGCCACAACAAAAGTAGAATGAGTTTAATCTTCATGTTCTGTGGGATGGATAATCATCCGCACGCGTTTGATGCGAGAGGGGGTGATGCTTTCAATGATGAATTCCAAGTGGTCTGCCCGAATGGATTCGCCGGCTTTCGGGAAGGTGCCATTAATTTCCAGAATCAATCCCGCCAGGCTATCGCTCTCGCCCCGAAACTCATCTAAGGATTCTTCGGGTAAATCTGCTGCACGAATTAAATCATTCAAGAGTATTTTGCCCTCAAATTCAAATTCATTTTCCGATATCTGAGTCCAGTCGGGCGCTTCGGTATCAAACTCATCATTGATTTCTCCGAAAATTTCCTCCAGTACATCTTCTAGAGTAACAATCCCCGAAGTGCCTCCATATTCGTCCACCACGATGGCAATATGCAATCTTCGGGATTTGAATTCCTCCAGTAGGTCATTGATTTTTTTGCTTTCAGGTACAAAGTAGGCAGGGCGGATGAGGTGTTGCCAAGCAGGGTTTCCTGTTTCATTCAGCAGGCTCAGGAGGTCTTTGACATAGAGGATGCCTTTGATCTTATCTAAGTTATCTTCGAAAACCGGTAATCGGGAATAGCCGAATTCGTTGATGGCTTGGATTAATTCGGGGAAATGAGTGTCCTGCTCAATCGCTTTAACCTCCACTCTGGCCTGATAAATATTTTTGACCGTGATGGAAGAAAAGTTGACTAGACCTTTGAGGATTTCTTTTTCTTCTTCAGGTGATTCTTCATCGGAAGTAAGGTCAATGGCATGTCTCAAGTCCCGCCGGCTAAGGGCATCTGATTCTTGAATTGGAGTATTGCTAATGAAGCGGGTGGATCGGGTAAGCAGGGTAGTGAAGGGATTGAGAATCCAGCAGAGTAAGGAGATAAAGCCCGAAAGGCTACGGGCGGTTTCCAACTGTCTTCTGGAGGCAAAAACCTTGGGGGTAATTTCGCCAAAAAGCAGAATAATAAAAGTGATTAAGCCTACTTCGAGCAGGAAGCGCACCCCATTACTCCATTGGTATTGCTCCTGCAGGTTTGCGAGCACGAGTGTGGAGAGAATTACCGAGGCTACATTGAAGAAGTTATTGGCGATTAGAATAGCTGCCAGTAGTTTCCCTGGTTCGCGGATTAGGCGATGAATGCGAATGGATACAGGGTCTTTGGAGGTACTAATGTCTTCAATTTCTGAATGGCTCAGAGAAAAGAAGGCTACTTCAGTCGCTGACATTAAGGCAGAGAAACCCAGTGTTAGGATGATACCCAACAGATAGGGAACATACCCGTACAGGATGTTCAGCGTGAGTGGAAATGTTTCAATACTCGGGCCGGGGTCCAAGGCGATAATTTATAGGTCAATAGGGCAAAGGGTCTGCATTTTCCGATAATTCTGGAATAGGAAGGATTTCTTCCCTGCAAATTTCCTCATTTCCTGCTGCAAATATACTCTCTTCTGATTCAGGATGCACGCCATTTTCTCTTGAATGGTGCATCATGAGCATATGATCGACCTCTACTTCCGTTTTGTAGTTCTTTTTTCCATCGATTCCTTCCCAAGTTCGAGTGGTCAGTTTCCCCTCTAAATAGACGGTAGAACCCTTCCGAAGATGCCGAAAAGCGGTTTCCGCTAACCCTCGCCACATCACGATATTGTGCCACTCGGTTTTATCTGTGCTTCTTCCTGTTTTGTCTTTGTAGCATTCTGTGGTTGCTAAAGGGAAATTGACTACCGTAACCCCACTTTCCAACACTCTTTTGTTTGGGTCTTTCCCCAGATTTCCAACTAAAATAACCTTGTTGATTCCCTGTTTTGCCATAATTTCAGTATTTATTTGTCTTTGGAAATGTTAAATAAATAAATAGTTCCGAAATCTCAAATTATTTATTTCGAAATAAATCATGGACTTTATGCATTGCTTTGGGAAAAGCCAGATAATCAATGGATTCACTATTTTTTAACATAGAGTCTGTGGGAAATTTTTTTTCCGGAAGGGTGGCATACAATACCTGAAGTTCCAAAATAAAGTGGGTGAAAACATGTCGGACGGTTCCGAGGGGAGTCCATTCAATGGGTCGGATGAACTCAGGAATAGATTCTCCGGGCTCAAACCAGGGATATTCATACAATCCGCCCCAAAGGCCTGAATCGGATCTTTGGCGAATCCAGAATTTACCAGAAGGGGTTTGGGTAAGGTAACAAATCGCAGTTCGAATGGGTTTGGCTGCTTTGGATTTCCGCACGGGAAAATCCTGAACAGACTGCTGGGCATAGGCCTGACAGGTTTGTTTAAAAGGACAGTCTGGGCAATTGGCTTGGGTGGGGAGGCAAATGAGGGCACCCAGATCCATCATCGCTTGATTAAAATCAGCAGGGTTGGCATTGCCCAATAACTCATCTGCCAATAATTGAAAATGATTTTTTGCTTTGGGCAGGTCTATACAGGTATCATCCGCATAAAGGCGGGAAAGGATTCTGAACACATTTCCATCCACCACGGCTACTTTTTCCCCGAAGGCAAACGAGGCAATTGCCCTTGAAGTATAGGGTCCGATACCCTTAAGCTTCATAAGCTCAGCCGATTGCTCCGGGAATTTACCCTGATACAGGTTCACCAATTCTTTGGCGGCATGGTGTAAATTTCTCGCCCGGGAATAGTAGCCCAAGCCTTCCCAATATTTCAGGACACTGTCTTGGCGTGCAGCAGCCAAGTGAAAAACGGTCGGAAACTGCTCAATGAAGCGCTCAAAATAGGGGAGACCTTGATTGACCCGAGTTTGTTGCAGGATTATTTCAGAAATCCATATTTTATAAGGGTCTTGGGTACTTCTCCAGGGTAGTTTGCGACCATTTTGCTGGTACCAGGAGAGCAGTTTTTTCACTGAATGCTTCATAATTATTGCGTGCTGCAAGCTATAAAAAATGCGTATGCATTTGTGTACGATAGGAGGGATTATCCTGTGTGAAAGTGCGGAAACTGGGCAGGAATTCGTGGGAATTTTACCGGTGGAGAAATTTCCCACTGAAGGGTGGGAGAATCCCCACTTTTTCCCATTTTCTGACTTTTGGGGCTGAATTCGGGTTAAAATAGGGTATTCAATCTTTTGCTAATTTAAATGCTAAAATATTTGTCAATCATTCATTTTATACATAAAAAGCATATTTTAGAAAAGTTATCCTCATTATTTATCCACAAGTGGGAAAAAGTGGGTAGTAAGTGGTAGAAAATGGGAGAAAATCCCATACTTTTATTCCGGAATTGTAAAAAGCCGTAATGGAAGTTATCCTCTCGGGAGAATTTGAAAGCACAGTGGACGCCAAAGGGCGTTTTCTCATGCCTGCCCTGCTGAAAAAACAGCTGCCGCAGAATGAGTTAGATGAACTGTGGCTCAACCGCTCGATTGATAACACCCGTTGTCTTGTCCTTTACCCAGGCAGTATCTGGTTTCGGGAGCTCAAGCGGATTTATTCCAAGAATCGCTACAACCCCAAGGTGGAGACTTTCGGAAGATTGTTTCAAGCCGGGGCGGCACCGGTTTCTTTCGATTCCAATTCCAGGGTACTGATTCCTAAAAAATTGCTGGAGCATTCTGGCATTCAAAAAGACATTATCCTGAAAGCCGCTTTAGACCGCATTGAAATTTGGTCCAAAGAAGCTTATGATGAATACCTGAATAATTCTCCATTTAGTCTGGAACAATTGGCCGCTGAGGTAATGGGAGGCGATGAAGACTGAGTTGGAGGAATATCATGTACCAGTTCTTTTCCATAGCAGCCTGCAATGGCTCAATATCCAGCCCGAAGGGGTTTTCGTGGATGTAACTTTTGGTGGGGGTGGACACTCTCGCGGTATCCTAGATTTATTAGGGCCTGGCGGTAAATTGTTTGCTTTTGACCAAGATCCGGATGCACAACAGAATGCCCCGAAGGATGATCGATTTCAGTTGATTCCTGCTCGGTTTGATTCTTTGAAGCAAGCCTTAACTCAGGCCGGCTATCCTCAAGTACAGGGAATTCTGGCCGATTTAGGAATTTCTTCCCACCAGATCAACACCCCGGAACGCGGGTTCTCCTATCGCTACGAAGCTCCCTTGGACATGCGAATGAATCCTCTGGAAGGAGAATCAGCCGCAGAGGTACTGAACACCCGAGCCCATGGAGAATTGGCCAGAATGTTCCGAACCTTTGGGGATTTGGATCAAGCCGGAAAAATTGCCACTCGGATTCTCGAGTATCGCCGGAGCCGAGCCTTGCAAACCACTACAGACCTCTCCGAAGCATTGGGAAGTCTGATTCCCCGGGATAAACCTTCCGCTTTTCTTTCCCGAGTATATCAGGCTTTGCGCATTGAAGTGAACGAAGAAATGCCGGTGCTGGAGAGCATGCTGAAACAATCTCTGGACTGTTTGCTTCCGGGAGGAAGATGTGTGGTCATCAGCTATCATTCTCTGGAAGATCGAATGGTCAAGCGCTTTTTTCGGAGTGGAAACTTTGAAGGCGAAGTACCCAAAGATTCTTTCGGAAATTCTCTTTGCCCTTGGAATGTGTTAACCAGACAAGGAATAAAACCAACTGAAGAAGAAATCGCAATGAATCCTAGGTCCAGAAGTGCCGTGCTAAGAGTCGCAGAAAAGAAGTCCTTAACTCATAATTCATAACTCATAATTCATAACTCAAAATTCATAATTCAAAACTTGCCCTCACCCAAAGTCATATCACCCAAGCGTTTTCAGGATGTTTATCGGAATGAGCCTCATTCTGAGAAAACAAAACGAGACCCTATTGCGGAGGAGCGGACGGTGGTACCCAAAATTAATTCCAGAGGGTTTTGGAATACGATTGAAAGAAAGCATTTAGGCTATTTTATTTTTTTATGTGGAATTGCGATGGCATACATTGCCAATGGACATTTCGCAGAGAAGCAAATTCGTCGGAGAGATACTTTATTAAAAGAGGTTAAGGAAAATAAAACATTATATCATATTGCCGATGCCAGTTTAAGTATGGCTCGTAAGCAATCGCATATTTCCCAGGATGTGGATTCTTTGGGATTGAAGAAATTAATTCGTCCACCCTATAAATTGACCAAAGCCAAAGATGAATAGGGTACCCGATCATATCTTACTTCGCTTATACCTGCTGTTTGGGGGCTTTGTGATATTTGCAATAGCAATTCTAACACAAGTTATACGCATTCAATATTTTCAAGGAAAATACTGGAGAGAGTTAGAGCAGAAGGAGCGTATTGTGCAAGTTCCGGTTAAAGCGGATCGGGGAAATATCTTGGCGGATGATGGATCTATACTCGCAACGAGTCTACCATACTATCGGATTGGAATGGATGCCAAAGCTTTTCGTCGGGATAGCTTTCTGAATTTTAATGATAGTTTAGAAGTGTTGAGTCAAAATCTGGCTTATCATTTTGGTACGGATGAGCGCGATGCCCGTTATTTTAGGGAAAGAATTTTATCCGGATTAAATTCCCCTAAATTAGCAAAAGCTAAATATTTATACATTCCCTTAATTCCAGAATGGATTAATTACGAGGAGCTTAAAATGGTTACCTCCTGGCCCTTGCTTAACAAGGGTAGATTTATTTCTGGTTTAGTGATAGATAAGAAGCAACAGCGATTTTATCCGTATCAGCAATTGGGGCGTATGACGCTGGGATTGGTAACCGATTCAGCCAAGGCTATTCGGGGAATTGAGTACGCATTTGACAAAGAGCTTCGAGGTATGGATGGGCTTATCATGGCTCAGAAACTGGCCGGAAATACCTTAATGCCTTTGGATCGGTTTGGGCAAAAATTAACTACTGATGGCTATGATGTTCAAACAACCTTGAACATTAATATGATGGACATTGTGCGGGATGCCTTGAAGAATGGGGTAGAAAATAATGAAGCCAAATTTGGGGTGGCCATTTTAATGGAAACCAAAACCGGTCATATTAAAGCATTGGCGAATTATCCTGAGGAATATAATTATGCAGTTGCCCTGACGATTGAGCCCGGGTCAACATTTAAGGTAGCTTCTGCTATTGCCTTACTAGAGGATAAAAAAGTGAAGCCTCAGGATACAATCGATACGGGAGATGGCTCAATTAAATATTTTGATAAAGTAATTACAGATCATCATCGATTAGGTAAAATAACTTTCGAAACGGCCATTGCGCAATCGAGTAATGTGGCGATTTCAAAACTGGTTCAGGAGCATTATAAAGATAATCCCGAAGTATTTATTCAGCATTTAGAAAGAATGCACTTATTGGAGACAACGGGTATTTCCCTAAAAGGAGAGCCGGATCCAATTATTGTGCGTCCGGGCAATAAAGAATGGAGTGGTACTTCACTGCCTTCTTTGTCCTATGGGTATGGCATTCGAATGACGCCCTTACAGTTGCTTTCCTTTTACAATGCTATTGCCAATGGGGGAAAGATAGTTCAGCCGATGTTGGTAAAAAGTGTGCGCGATAAGAGTCATCTTTTTCAGGAATTTGAAACGATGGAGAATCCTGCCCCTATTGCTTCTGAAGAGACATTGGCTCAGGTACGCAAAATGATGGAAGCGGTAGTAGAAAGAGGTACTGCTAAAGATATTCGCAGTAAGGATTTTAAAATTGCGGGAAAAACAGGGACTGTACGGAAGTTGGTCAATGGTCAGTATCAGGCCAAGTATCGTGCATCTTTTATTGGATATTTTCCAGCAGAGAATCCCAAGTACACTTGCTTAGTGATGATTGATGAGCCTTCGGTAGGGGAGCAGTATTATGGTTCTCAGGTTGCAGCTCCGGTATTTAGGGAGATTGCGAGTAATTTATTTGCAACAGATTTGGATTTAAATCAAGAGGATTTTCCAGCTGCAGGTCCTGCATCGCGAAAATATCCTGTTACACGCTTAGCCTCTGCGGATAATATATTGTCTGTTTATAATGCCTTAAATATTCCAGCACCTACTCAGCCGGAAGGAGATTGGGTAAGAGGTAGTCGGGAGGGCAGTGTCGTAAAACTCGCCGCTTGGACGCCTAAGAAAGAATATGTGCCAGATGTAAACCGCATGAGTTCTCGGGATGCGGTTGCCTTATTAGAAAATCTCGGATTAAAAGTGAAATTAATGGGGCATGGCAGAGTACGCCGGCAATCTCTGATTTCAGGAACCGTCATTAACCGGAAAAATCCTCAAACTATTATACTGGAATTAAATTAATGGAATCTCTACAGGACATACTCTATACCGTGCCTATTCTGGAAGTCAGAGGAGATACTTCTGTACGGGTAGAGGATATTCATTTTGATTCTAGGCTGATAAAACCCGGGCATTTGTTTGTGGCTGTCAGTGGCACTCAAGTAGATGGTCATGCTTATATTTCCAAGGCTATTGAGAAAGGTGCAAGCGTCATAATCTGTGAGCAATTTCCAACTGAACTACAACCTGAGATTACTTGGATTCGGGTAAAAGATTCTGCTCAGGCATTGTCTATAATGTGTGCCAATTTCTTTCATCACCCTGCATCTAGCATACAAGTAATTGGAGTAACCGGAACCAATGGTAAGACAACCATTGCAACACTTCTATTTGAGCTGGCAAAAGAGTTAGGTTATCCTGCAGGATTGATTTCAACAATTCGGGTCTGTATCAACGATCGGGAAATGCCCGCAACGCATACAACTCCTGATGCAAGATCCTTACAGAGCTTGTTTGCAGAAATGTTAGAATCCGGATGTCGCTTTTGTTTTATGGAAGTGAGTTCTCATGCATTGGTACAGCAAAGAGTTTATGGAATTCCATTTGCTGGAGCTGTATTTACCAATATTACTCGGGATCATTTGGATTATCATGAGACCTTCCAAAATTATTTGCATGCTAAACAAATTCTCTTTAATCAACTTCCTGCCTCATCCTTTGCTTTAACCAATACCGATGATCGCAATGGAATGATTATGGTACAAAATAGTAAAGCGAGAGTTTTGAGTTATAGCTTAAAAAAGATTGCCGATTATCAGGGGAAAATTTTAGAAAACACTCCGGAGGGCTTGCAACTCATTCTAAATGGTCATGAGGTTTGGACCTGTTTGCGAGGTTCATTTAATGCTTGGAATTTATTAGCAGTGTATGGGGTGGCTTTGGAATTAGATTTGCCCGAAAATGAAGTACTGGTGGGTTTAAGTAAATTATCAGGCGTAAATGGTCGTTTTGAAACATTTGTATTTCCAGGGGAGATAACGGCCATTGTTGATTATGCGCATACTCCGGATGCATTGCAAAACATATTAGAGAATGTGCGGCAGATGAATAGCCAAAATGGCCGGGTTATTGTCGTGGTAGGATGTGGGGGAAATCGGGATACAGGCAAGCGCCCAGAAATGGCAAAGATTGCAGCAGAAATGGGCGATCAGGCAATCTTGACTTCCGATAATCCTAGAGAGGAAGATCCGGATGAAATTATCCGTCAAATGGAAGTGGGTGTGCCCGTTTCTTTGAAAAAAAAGGTATTGAAAATCACCAATCGTAAGGAAGCAATACGCACGGCTTGTACACTGGCACAGTCCAATGATATATTGGTAATTGCCGGTAAGGGTCATGAAACCTATCAAGAAATTGCTGGCGTCAAACATCCTTTCGATGATCGGGAAATAGTAAAAGAATATTTTTTAAACAGTTAAATTTATGTTATATCATCTATTTGATTATTTAAATAAAGTATATGACATCCCAGGTTTTGGGGTGTTTCAGTTCATTACTTTCCGGGCAGTAATGGCTATTATATTTTCATTGTTTATTTCACTGCTGATTGGAAAACAAATAATTAATTTACTGAGAAGGAAATTAATTGGGGAAAGCATACGAGAACTCGGACCAGAATCCCATAAATCCAAAAAGGGCACTCCAACTATGGGGGGATTAATAATTATTGCGGCAATTATTATCCCAACTTTACTCTGGGGCGATTTAAGCAATGCCTATGTCATTCTGATATTGATATCTACTTTATGGATGGGTGCCATTGGTTTTTTAGATGATTATATAAAAGTATTTAAAAAAGATAAGGCGGGATTAAAGGGGAAATTTAAAATTATTGGTCAGGTAGGATTGGGCTTAATTGTTGGATTGACCATGTTATTTCATCCACATTTTAGTGGCACTCGAGGGAATTGCAATAGCAAAGGAATGATTCGTACCAATTCCACTTTAGAAACGGCTGGATTTAAAAATGGAGATAAATTATTGAGATTAGGGGATCGTCCTTTTAGCCCTCCTGGAAAGAAAATTCCAGTAGCCCGGACTTATGTTGTGGAGCGGATGATTCAGGGTCAACCCCAGCAGGTAATGATTAGTATGCAAGAGGCTAATATGAAGGAAGTTGCCATTCAATTATTTGGGGCGAGAGATAAAAGTTTTGTTACGAAAACGAATATTCCCTTTTTAAAGAATCAGGTAGTTAATTATTCGAATATTGCTTTTTGGGAGAAGAGTTCAACAGGCTGGGGCGGTAAAATTATTTATTTATTGATTGTTATTTTTATTGTTACGGCCGTTTCAAATGGGGCGAATATAACAGATGGATTGGATGGATTAGCAGCGGGTACTACAGCTATTATTGCAGTAACTCTGGCAATTTTCTCCTATATCAGTGGTCGGGTGGATTTTTCTGCTTATTTAAATGTGAGTTATATTCCCATGAGTGGGGAGCTGGTGATATTTTGTGCAGCGATGATAGGTGCTTGTGTTGGTTTCTTATGGTATAATACCTATCCGGCACAAGTATTTATGGGCGATACAGGGAGTTTGGCTTTGGGAGGTGCCGTTGGGGTATTATCCTTAATGGTAAAAAAAGAATTATTATTACCCTTGCTATGTGGTATTTATTTCGTTGAATCTTTATCGGTAATCATTCAGGTAACTTGGTTTAAATACACCAAGAAGAAATATGGCGAGGGCAGGCGGATTTTCCGCATGGCGCCTTTGCATCATCATTATGAATTAACGGGATTACACGAATCTAAAATTGTTACGAGGTTTTGGATTGTGACCATTCTCTTTGCTTTATTAGCATTTGCAACCTTAAAACTCAGATAGCAGAAATGTCCTTGAAAGCAGTCATATTAGGAGCTGGCGAAAGCGGAACGGGAGCAGCAGTGCTCGCGAAGAAGTTAGGCTATGAGGTCTTTTTGAGTGATGCAGGAAGTATTAAGGAGATGTATAAATCTGTATTGAAGGAGAGGGGTATTGAATTCGAAGAGGGAAAACATGACACCTTCCGGGTTTTTCAGGCCGACCTTATTATTAAAAGTCCTGGCATACCCGAGAAGGCTTCTATCATTCAGGAAATTCGTGCTAGAAATATTGAATTAATTTCTGAAATCGAATTTGCCTCTCGGCATACTTATGCTAAGATTATTGCCATTACTGGAAGTAACGGCAAAACCACCACTACCAGTTTAATTTATAAAATTCTATCCGATGCTGGCTTAAATGTTGGCCTAGGTGGAAATATTGGAAAAAGCTTTGCTTGGTTAGTAGCTGATGCCAACTACGATTATTTCGTGTTGGAAGTAAGTAGTTTTCAATTGGATGATATTAAGAATTTCCATCCTTGGATTTCCGTATTAACCAATATTACAGAAGATCATTTAGATCGGTATAATTACAGCTTAGATGCGTATGCCCGGTCTAAGATGAATATTACCTTGAATCAAACGGCCAATGATTACTTTATCTATTGTTTGGACGATGAGGTTAGTATTCAAAAAATTCAGGAGTTTCCTCCTATTGCCCAAACAATAGGATTTAGTTTAAGTCGTCAAGAAGGAGCCACTGCCTGGCTGGAAGGCAGTACAATTTGTTTATCACTGAACCATCAGGAATTTACTATGTCATACACTGAAATGAAATTGGCGGGA
>JBEIHC010000091.1:0-11599 GCA_040381555.1 Bacteroidia bacterium | reverse complement strand
GGGTCTATTTATTAAACTGTGTCATTAAATTAAATTCATGTTGTTGTAGTTGTTTAAACAGGGGGTGCAGGGGGAGTTGATAACCTGTGGATTGATGTGGATTACTGTGCATTGTGTTCATAAGTTTAGATGGACAATCGATCACTGAAATGAAAGTATAAATCTTGCCTGATGGAGCTCCAATTGAATATTGTTCCTTTCCATTTTGACTGTGCATTTTGGATAACCAGAAAAACCTGCTTTTTTACCGATTTTTCGGAATGAAAAACCCCCTTGGACTTAGTGACTTTTCTTATCATTCTATGGTAGCTTTCAATGGGATTTGTGGTATAAATCAGCCTTCTAAGTTTGGGACCAAATTGATAAATATTTTTGATTCGGACCCAATTATTTTTCCAACTTTTAAATATTGCCGGATATTTTTTTCCCCATTTATTTTCCGCCTCCATTAACGCCTCCATACCTTCTGATTCTGTCAATGCGCTGTATACTTTTTTGAGATCTTTGGCCAGCTCCTTTATGTCTTTGTTGTTGGCATATTTGAAGCTGTTACGCATTTGATGAACTAGGCAAGGCTGTACTATCGTCTTAGGAAAAAAATCCTCAATAGCCTCTGCCAATCCTGTCAGGTTATCAATGCAGGCAATCAGAATATCAGACACCCCTCTATCTTGGAGATTATTTAGGATAGATTTCCAAAAGGAAGCACTCTCTGACTCTCCAATGTAAATACCCAAAATTTCCTTTTCCCCCTCTATGTTAACTGCCAAGACAGAGTACATTGCTTTGTTAGAAATACCATCCTGTTCCTTCACCTTGAAATACATAGCATCCATAAATATAACAGAATAAATACTATCCAATGGACGATTACGCCATTGTTCGATGGTCGGTAGCAAACTATCTGTAACAGAGGTCAGAAGAGATTCAGATAAATCCACATCATACATTTCTCGCATATGTTCCTTTATATCCGAATAGCTCATACCACGCCCATACATGGAAATGATTTTACGATCCATATCCTCTGATATACGAACTTGGCGCTTCTCGATAATCTGAGGTTCAAATGTCCCCATTCTATCTCTGGGGGATTCAATTTCAATGGTACCTAGAGTGCTTTTTACCGATTTTTTAAGCTTGCCATTCCGTCGATTGGTTGGATGCTCTGACTGCTCTCGATTTTGCAGATGCTCATTCATTTCCCCTTCTAGAGCGGATTCCAGGAAATGCTTGATTAGGGGCGTAAAAATACCGCCTTCTCCAATCAGGGGCTTTTTCTCTTTTAAACCCTGAAGAATCTCTTGTGAGATTTTTTCGAAATCAATTTTCTCTTTCATATTGTCAAATTTGTGAGTTTTTTCTCAAACTTGACACAGTTTATTGGACAGACTCATGAAGAACTATCCTCTGACTTTTAATCCTTCATTCCAGACCTTTTATTTTCCTTAGGTTTAAGGCCTAAAATAAAGTTTAGGTTACCTGCCTACCTGGATATTTATTTCGCCTTGGTTTCAGGTTCTAATTCTTCCTATTGATTGCCAAAAAATCTAGAAAGCACCCAAAAGCTACCGCTCCCAAAACACTACCCCTTCCTTCTCCACCACATCCAGAAAACGCGCATCCCGAATCACTTTCCGGTCTGTAATTTGAATAAACCAGGGCAATAATAAATCATCTATTTCCATATCCATTTTATTCAATAAACGAGGGGTAATTCCTGACCCAATCAACATAAAATCAATATCAGAACCCTTATGGTGATCTCCCCTGGCCCTTGAACCATATAAGATAACCTGCTCCACTTCCGGAATACTGGCAAAATAGGTACGCAGACTATTCAGTGCCCTTTCACTCAAACCAAAGTCGATTATTGGATCTGGAGATCTCATTGGGCGGAACCTTTCATTTTTTCCATCTTATTCTTAAAGGCAACAAACTCCGGATGATAATCCCGAACAATGTTCCAGAACACCTCATCCGCCGTTTCTTCATGGTAAGTTTGGCTGGTTTGGTTTCGACTGCGAATCATGTCCATCCACACTTCCCCGTTTCGTAATAAGCCATTCATATTGGCTGAGCGAACGGCATCTCTCGATCCCGTTATATTTTCCATCCCGGAATATAGTAGAAAATCCTTCATCACATTCCAGGCTAGCTCATGGGTATATTCAAACCGTTGAATGATTCCTTCCTTGATGATATCATCCAAGAAAGGATCCACATGAATAATGCCCTGAGGAAGAATCCCCTCCTGCTGACTCACCCATTGAACACCTTCAGACAATTTCTCCAAAGCCTTCACATAGTTGCCAAATCTTTGCTCCCAGCGAATTTCCATACTCTAAAACTACACATTATTCACAAAACCGACAAGGCTGCCTTATCCGGGCTTATCCTGTGATGAGACTTACCTAAGCGACGCCCTTTTTCCCTAATTTTGCTCCCCGTATGGCGAAATTCCCTTTTCCTGATAAAGACAAACATTGGCAGCAGTTCTGGAAGCAATATGCAACCTTCCGCCACCAAAATCCAAGTGAATCCTCCAAACCGAAGTTCTTCGTCATGGACATGTTCCCCTACCCCTCCGGTTCGGGCTTGCATGTGGGTCACCCTCTAGGTTACATCGCTACGGACATTATCGCGAAATACCGCAAACTCCAAGGCTATAATGTGCTGCATCCCATGGGATTCGATTCCTTCGGCTTACCCGCAGAGAATTATGCCATCCAAACCGGCACCCACCCGGCCATTACCACAGAAAATAACATCACACGATACAAGGAACAACTGGAAATGCTGGGCCTAGGCTACTCCGATACCGCCGAACTCCGTACCTCCAACCCAGAATATTACCGTTGGACTCAGTGGATTTTTCTGAAATTATTCGACAGCTGGTACGATCGTAAGCTCAATAAAGCCCGTCCAATCTCAGACCTGACCGCCCATCTAAGCCAATTCGGCACTCAAAATTTAGACCCTGCCGGAGGCGAAATCCTGAGCTTTACTGCCGAAAGCTGGAAAGCTCTTTCCGAAGCCGATCAGCAAAAAGCCCTGCTGAATTACCGCCTGGCCTATATTTCTTATGCGCCGGTCAATTGGTGCGAAGCGCTCGGAACAGTTTTAGCAAATGAAGAAGTCAAGGACGGCTTGTCCGAAAGAGGGGGACATCCCGTTACTCGGATACCCATGCGGCAATGGTCGCTGCGGATCACGGCTTATTCCGACCGATTATTGGAAGGCTTGGATTCACTGGACTGGTCGGATGCACTCAAAGAAATGCAGCGCAACTGGATTGGCCGCTCTTCCGGACTGGAAATCTCCTTTCCCCTTGAAGGCCGTGCTGAGAGCCTGGAAATATTCACCACACGCCCAGATACACTCTTTGGGGTAAGCTTCCTCAGCGTCGCACCAGAACATCCGCTTGCAGCAAGCCTACTCACAGCCGTGCAGAAAGAAGCCGGATTGGCCTATATTGAAAAATCCAAATCCCGCTCCGAACGCGACCGCATGGCAGATACCAAACAAGTCAGTGGCGTATTCAGCGGAACTTATGCCCGTCATCCTTTTACTGGAAAGGAAATTCCCGTTTGGATTGCCGATTATGTACTCGCAGGATATGGAACCGGTGCCGTGATGGCAGTCCCCGCTCATGATGACCGAGATTTTCTCTTTGCCAATCATTTTGGATTAGAGAAAAAACAGGTGATTCAATGCCCGGAGAACTTTGATAATCATGCCGCAGCTTGGACAGAAAAATCCGGAAAGGCATTGAACTCCGATTTCCTGAATGGTCTCGAAGTACCCGCTGCTATTGAGAAAGCAATAGTGGAAGCCGAAGCTAGAGGCCTAGGAAAAAGAAAAATTAACTACCGATTCCGGGATGCCATTTTCTCCCGTCAACGCTATTGGGGAGAACCTATTCCGATTATTTTCAAAGGCGATATTCCCTATGCCCTGCCAGAGTCTGAGCTCCCCCTCTTGCTACCGGAGGTAGAATCTTATAAACCCACCGGAACAGGCGAATCTCCATTGGCGGCAATTGAATCTTGGGTGAATCTGCCCGATGGCAGCCGGCGAGAGACCAATACCATGCCGGGTTGGGCAGGTTCGAGCTGGTACTTCTTGAGGTATCTGGATGCCCATAATTCAAAATCATTCAGCGATGCGGAGAAAGCACAATACTGGTTGAATGTAGACCTCTATATTGGAGGGACTGAGCATGCAGTAGGGCATTTGTTGTATTCCCGATTCTGGACCAAAGTATTGTACGACCTAGGTCATAGCCCGGTAGAGGAGCCTTTCCAGAAACTGGTGAATCAGGGAATGATATTAGGCTATCGCTACTATTTGGAGGCCGATGTAGATAATAAAATTATTTACGGTCTGAAAAATGTGCCTTCCGGAAAGGCAACTATCAAGTTGGAAATTCCCCAGGCCTTGATGGCAGAACATGCTTCATTTAAAAAAGAAAGACTTTCAGAATTGCTCGAACATCATCAGTTGAATCCCAGCGGATGGAAGTGGGAAGCTCCGGATGGGGACTTTGTTGAAACACCAGCCTACACAGACAAGATGTCCAAATCTATTGGCAATGTTGTGAACCCCGATGATATGTGTCAGCACTATGGTGCTGATACCTTCCGCATGTACGAAATGTTCCTCGGGCCTTTAGAACAATACAAACCCTGGAACACCAATGGCATTACCGGTGTGCATGGATTCCTGAAGAAAGTCTGGAACCTGTTGCACAATGAAAATGATCAACTCATTCTGACACAAGAAGCCCCCACCAAAGAGGAACTTCGTCTGCTACATACCCTGATCAAAAAAGTGAGAGAGGACATCGAAAGATTATCTTTTAACACCAGTGTGCCTGCCTTTATGGTCTTTGCGAATGAGATGCACAGGCTGGCTTGCCGCAAGCAGGAGATTTGGAATTCCGCTATCATTTGCCTGGCACCTTATGCCCCCCATATTGCGGAAGAAATCTGGAAAGAAATGGGTCATTCAACTAGTATTTTCACGGCTACCTTCCCAGAATTTCAAGCAGAATATTTGGTACTGGACGAAATAAATTATCCGGTTCAGATAAATGGGAAAACTTCAAGTTTCACGCTTACCTATCCGGCTGGTATGGATAAGAATGCGTTGGAGGAAGCTGTTCGTGCAGATGAGAAGTTGGGGGAAATATTGAAGGGAAGAGAGTTGAAGAAATTGATAGTGGTGCCGGGGAGGATTGTGAATCTAGTTTTGGAGGGCTAAAGCCCTCCAAAAAGGGAGATGCCCTTTCAGGGCAAAAGGCCAAGGGCTAAAGCCCTCGGAAAAGGAAGATGCCCCTTCAGGGCAGGAGTCAACGACTAAAGTCGTCGAAAAAGGGAAATGCCCTTTCAGGGCAGGGAGTTGGCAGGTGTTTGGTGTGGATTCTAATCCCATAGGTAGCGTTTATCGTAGGGTATTTCTTCTTGCTCGAGTAAGGATTCTAATTCGTTCTCGAATTGGGTTCGAGTATGGTGTGCCTCCTGATTTTGAATATACCGGACTATTGCATCCGTCCCATATTTGTCTGTTGAAAAGGCAGCGTAGCCCTCGGCCCAATAAAAATCATGAAATTCCGGACCTTGAGTTTTTATCCAAATGGAAGAAGTCGCTTTAATTTTTTTTACTAAATCTACCAGAGTCACATATTTAGGCATCAGAAACAACATATGGACATGATTTCTGTACCCACCAACCTGCACCGGCGTTGCACCCATTTCACTGCAAATAGTTCCTAAGTATGAAAATAACCGTTCTTCAATTTTGGGGGTTATGCGTGGCTGTCGCTTCTTTGTAGCGAAGATCAGGTGGATAAAGATTTGTGTTAAAGATTGAGGCATAATATACTTGAAATACTGCCGCAATTCTAAGCACATTATCCAATCATTCTCCGGAAAAATTGACCTCAAAAAATACCCTTTTCAATATCAAAAATCCAGTTAAAAATTACCAAAACACAATACATGTATCTAACTATCAATCACATAAACCCGGACATTTCTCCCTCAAAAAATGCATTTTTTTCAAAAACCTCAACACAAAAATCCTACCCCCTGCCCTGTAAGGGCATCTCCCTTTTCCGATGACTTTAGTCATTGCCCCCCCTGCCCTGAAAGGGCATCTCCATTTTCCGAGGGCTTTAGCCCTTGGCCCCTGCCCTGAAAGGGCATCTCCCTTTGCCGATGACTTTAGTCGTAGGACTCTAGAGCCTCCCGCAACTCCCCAGCCGCATGCCTATCCCCTGCCTTCATCGCCACTTTTATACCAGTTTCGTACATCTGAATGGCCTCAGCCGTTTTACCCAGCCTATCCAGCAATTTTCCAAAGTGATAATAAGTCGCTACATATTCCGGATGTTCCTGAATCAGACGACGATACCACTCCTCCGCCAGCCCATTTTCCCCTCCCCGATCGTATTCCTGAGCTATCGCATACACCAAAAATGGGTCCGTGGGGTCATTTTGAAGATATTCCTGAAGTTTTACTAATCTTTCTTGGTTCATTTTTATTAAACTTTTGGATGCTGTATCTTTGTTCCTGTATTGTACAAGCACCCGATTAAATGAAAGCACTAATTTGTATCAGCCATGTGCCCGATACGACTACAAAAATAGTATTTGAAGCGGATGGTAAAAGCCTAAATAAATCCGGAGTCACCTTTATCGTCAATCCGTATGATGAATTTGGTTTGTCCAGAGCGATGGAGATAAAGGAAAAAACCAATGACTGCCATATCACAGTCATTTGTGTCGGCACCGCAGAAACTGAGCCTACCATTCGCAAAGCATTGGCTGTAGGCGCTGATGATGCCGTTCGGATTGATGCGCAGGCAACGGACGCATTTTTTGTGGCATCCCAAATTGCCAACTGGGCTAATGGCAAAGGCTATGACCTCCTATTCACCGGAAAAGAATCCATTGATTCCAACGGTTCTGCCGTTCCGGGTATGTTAGCAGAGTTAATGGACCTACCTCTAGTTTCTTTTGCAACAAAACTTGAGCTAGAAAACGGCAAAGCCATTCTCCAAAGAGAAATTGACGGAGGAATGGAAGTATTGGAAAGTAGTTTACCAGTGGTTATTACCTGCCAAAAAGGAATCGCTGACTGGAGAATCCCCAATATGAGAGGCATTATGGCCGCGCGCACGAAACCGCTTACTGTTGTTGCCCCTAGCGGTAATGAAGCCCGCACCCGCACCGTACAGTTCGTGCAACCCCCAGCCAAAACGGGATGTCAGTATGTAAATGCTGACCAAGCTGAAGAATTGGTTAAAATATTAGCAGACAAAGGAATCATCTAAGAGATATGGGAGTATTGGTTTTTGCCGAACAGGCGAATGGAAAATTTAAAAAAGCTACGCTGGAAGCTTGCACTTATGCTTCAGACTTGGCTTCCGCTCAGGGAGTGGATGCTTATGCTGTACTATTAGGGAATGCCGAAGCTGCAGAGATTGAAAAACTTGGGCAATATGGAATCCGTAAGGTATTTCAGGTATCAGGTGATTTATTCCAGTCTTTTACCCTAAAAGCCTGGATTCGGGCAATTGAATCTGCTGCACGCACTTCCGGCAGTCAGGTTGTTGTCCTCCCACAATCCTACAATGGTCGATCCATTGCTCCCGGAATTAGCGTGCGCCTTCAGGCTGCATTTATTTCCGGAGTAACCTCCTTACCTACCCAGCAAGGATCTGAATGGCATTTTACTCGTCCTGCTTTTTCAGGCAAAGGAATAGAAACCATTTCTGCCCTTTCCTCAGCGCAGGTAATTACCGTAAAAGCAAATGGATATAAGGTTGCAGAAAAACCTGGTGCCTGCACTGTAGAGCAACTCAGCGTTGAATCTAATCCTTCCGATATACAAGTTGTTGCCAAAGAACAAATTCGAGCCAGCAGTAAAATCTCTCTAACAGAAGCGGATGTTGTCATTTCCGGAGGAAGAGGATTAAAAGGCCCTGAAAACTGGGGATTGGTAGAAAATCTGGCAGAACTATTAGGCGCAGCTACAGCCTGCTCAAAACCCGTTGCGGATGTAGAATGGAGACCGCATCATGAGCATGTGGGTCAGACAGGAATTCAAATTGCCCCTAATCTTTATATCGCTATCGGAATTTCAGGTGCCATCCAGCACCTTGCAGGCGTCAACAGTTCGAAAGTGATTGTGGTCGTAAACAAAGATCCGGAAGCTCCCTTCTTCAAAGCAGCGGACTATGGTATCGTAGGAGATGCGTTTGAAGTAGTGCCCCGAATTACTCAGGCAATCCAGGAACTGAAAAAAGCCAACTGATTTTGGAAAAATATAGATTCGAAATTTTAGGAATCACCAGTAGCCAGAGCAATGTAGGTTCTTACACCTTAATCTTAGAAGATGAGGAGAAAAAACGACGCCTGCCAATTGTAATCGGAATGGTCGAAACCCAATCCATTATGATGGTAATGGAAGGCGTTACCCCAAACAGACCCCTAACCCATGATTTAATGCATAACATGTGCTTATCTATGGGGGCAGAATTGTTAGAAATCAATATTATTGATGTTCGGGAAGCGATCTTTTTTGCCAATCTGAAATTTCAACTGGATGGAAAAATCGTAGAAGTTGACTCCCGCCCCAGTGATGCCATTGCCTTGTCGGTAAGATTTGGTGCCCCGATATTCGTTTCAGATAAAGTGATTCAAGAAGCAGGAATTGAATTGCAAGAAAATATTCCTGAATTAAGTGCCGCCCCCCCTGAACCTGAAGCCCTACCTCCTGTCAAAACCAAAGGTGAAATCCTGAGCGAACTCAAAAATAAAATGAGTGAAGCTATTCAGAATGAAGACTATGAAAAGGCGGCTGCTTTAAGAGATGAAATACAGAAACTGGAAAATTCCTAAATCACCCATTTCTAACTGATTCGTCTGACTTTACTTTTTTTGTACATTCACATTTGAATTTCTAGTTGAATCCTTACTTTCCATCCATTTAACTCTAGTTTACTATGAACTTTAAAAATAGACTCATCGTGATGAATTTCTTGGAATTCTTTGTCTGGGGTTCATGGCTCATTTCTTTTGGTGGATATCTAATCGTAAAACTTAAATTTACAGGAAGCGAAGTAGGCGGAATCTATGCAACCATGGGTATCGCTTCTTTATTTATGCCCGGATTACTCGGTATTATCGCCGATCGATGGATGAATTCAGAACGACTCTTGGGACTTTGTCACCTTTTGGGTGCAGGATTACTTTTTTATGCGTCGACGATTACTGACCCAACTCAAATGTACTGGATTATGCTCTTGAATGCAATGGTTTACATGCCCACCATTGCGCTGAACAATACGGTTTCTTATACTATTTTGGAGCAAAAAGGAGCAAATGTATTAAAGGACTTTCCTCCTATTCGAGTTTGGGGGACGGTTGGATTTGTTTGCGCCATGTGGGTGATTGATTTAGGCGGTTGGACTATTAGTCCTCTTCAACTATACATTAGTGCTTTTTCCGCCCTTGCATTGGGTTTATACTCCTTTACAATGCCTGCATGCCCCCCTGCCGGAAGTGGAAAATCGAATAGCCTGCTTTCAAATTTGGGTTTAGATGCATTTGTGTTATTCAAGAAAAGAAAAATGGCAATCTTCTTTATCTTCGCTATGCTACTTGGGGCTGCCCTCCAAGTAACGAACACCTTTGGAGAAGCATTCCTTCATGACTTTTCAGAACTTTACGCCGACTCTTTTGCAGTCCAACATCCGGGCCTGCTGATGTCTATCTCCCAAATTTCAGAAACGCTCTTCATTTTAACCATCCCATTCTTTCTGCACAAATTTGGCATCAAAAAAGTTATGATGATGAGCATCTTTGCCTGGGTATTCAGATTTGGATTATTCGGTCTTGGAAATCCAGGTGATGGATTATTTCTCCTAATCCTATCTATGATTATTTACGGTATGGCCTTCGACTTTTTCAATATTTCAGGTTCTTTATTCGTGGAAATGGAAACTGACAAAAATATCCGAGCCAGTGCTCAAGGTTTGTTTATGATTATGACAAACGGCCTTGGCGCTTTTATTGGGGGAACAGCTAGTGGATGGGTCGTCGATTGGTTAACCATTGACGGAGTAAAAAATTGGCCCCAAATTTGGTTCGTCTTTAGTGGTTATGCAATGGTTCTAGGTATACTATTTATGCTGGTCTTTAAGTATAAACATGACCCCAAAGCGATGGTGAACATTCATCATTAAATAACACTCAATAAAATCTGACAATTACTATCCCTTTCTAGTTAAAAGTAGAATACAGCATTTAGCAATAAAGAAAATCAAAAAGTGGTATTGCCAGAACTTCGAATATTGAGCTATCATAAACGCACTGTTTGCATTTGAGGAGACCCTTATTAACCCTCTATTCAATTCAACCTATCCTTACGACACTTATTATCCTGCAAAAAAGGGATAATAAAACAAAATCATCGATAATAGCATCAGCAGCAAAAATAGCCCGCGCTTTTGCTTTAACTCGGCCCAGCCTAAAAGGGCCAGAATAATTAATGCCCAAGTATGATACGCTATCCACCGTGGCTCTGATGCCCGTATAGACCAACGAGAAATTTCTGCCCCAGTGGGATTCAACCCTCGTTCACTATTTACTCCAGAAAAAAGAGAGATCACATTCAGAACGAACAACAAACCTAAAAAAAGGTAGAAGGCCCCTCGGGCAAATTTATTTTGAATCATACCCCAAAATTACAGAATTGCTGGAAATGACTTACACTAAACATCGATTTACCCTAAACTGAACCAATTGATGATTCTACTGTAAAATAGCCCCTATAAAGAATTTCTACCTATTTGAACCATTGTATTCATTACCGGAATTTGACCATTTCAAATGAAACCAAAATTCAATGATAACAAGCAATTATGTTTTCTGAATAAATATCCTACCCTTCTCTCTATTCAAGAACTCCTTCCCATAACTATTAAAATAGGGTACATAAATAGCTATCTGCCCCTCAACACAGAAGAAACCCATCAACTATTCAGGAATCAAAATCTCATTCATTATAGGACAGATTCCATTAGATAGTGGAACTCTGCTCAAAATCGCAACCTTATCATTCATAATGTAATTGGTTCCTCGTCTTTTTTTGTGGGTTTGATTGGATCTTCTCCACCAAGTAAGGAATAGCAAATGATTTATAAACCCCCAAAGCAATATAATGCCAATTTGTTTTATTCAATGAAATTCTGGACACAATTGTTGTGGTCAGAGGGGTTGAAGCCCTCTCCAATGAAGAGGGGAAGGATAGGGTATAATCTTGTTTATAAACTACGTAGAAGATTTATAACCTCTATACTGGGTACTTCTAAGATTTAATTACCTACAATTAATGGCGTATAGCCAATTATTCTATATTGATATCTCCCTATTTTTTTTAAAATAACTGGCTCTACGCATTATTTAGTGGGTAATTTCTTTTTATGTATATTAAGGTATTCTTCGAATTACCCGCCCGGGCACTTCGATACGCCCCCCACACTATATTAATGAACGACACAATTTCATTGGGGGCTACTCAGCGACCG
>JBEIHC010000090.1:0-11719 GCA_040381555.1 Bacteroidia bacterium | reverse complement strand
CAAGTTTTAGTGTAAAACTCGGTTTAGTGTAAACATCTGTTTAGTTTAAACCTCGGTTTAGTGTAAACCTCTGTTTAGTTTAAACATCAGTTTAGGGTAAACCTCGGTTTAGGGTAAACCTCGGTTTAGGGTAAACCTCTGTTTAGGGTAAACCTCTGTTTAGGGTAAACCTCGGTTTAGGGTAAACCATTCAGCTAAGAATTTAGTCAGCCAAAAAAAATAAATCGTAATTGGGAACAAAACTCAGCCTCATCAGAGTTTGCTTTATAAACCTAATTCCACTAATTTTCGGTTATGATTCAAACTATTTCCAAACTCGCCCTCTTTACTCTTCTAGCTGGAATATTGAGTTTATCTGCGTACCAAGGTTTTACAGAAACCCAGAATGGCTCAGGTAAAACAGGTCATTCCGGAGCTCCTGGAGAACAGACTTGTACAGCCTGCCATTCTTCAACTCCAGGTGGAAGTGGATCTCTTGTCATTAGTGGCGATGCACAACCTAACGGATATAATGCGGGGCAAACCCATAATATGAGTGTAACCATTACACACTCTGGTTCTTCCAAATTTGGATTTAACCTGGTAGCCTTAGATACTAACAACGCCAGTATTGGTACTTTGACAGCTGGTACAGGTTCTCAGGTACTGAATGGCCCTTCGTCCCGCAGAAATTTAACCCATACCTCCTCCGGTACCTCGACCAGCACTGCAGGGAGCAAAATCTTTAATTTCACTTGGACAGCCCCCACCACTTATTTAGGGCCGGTAACCTTTTATGCAGCAGGAAATGCTGCCAATGGAGATGGAGGAACTAGTGGAGATTTTGTGTACACGGGTAATTTAACCGTTTCTGGAAATCCCGTAACTGCATTAACCACTGATTTATTGGGTGGATTTAGTCTGTATCCCAATCCTGTTGTGCAGGGAAATGCCATAACCCTAGATTTTGAGGGTACAGTAGAAAAGATTGAAATCATCGATTACAAAGGAGCCGTATTGTTTCGTTTGTTAAATCCTGAATCTGGTATAAGAATCCCAACAAATCAATTAATCAAAGGCGCTTACTTAGTGCGTTTGATGAAAGATGAAAAAAGTCTAACAAAGCGAATTTTGGTGGATTAATTTATAGGGTGCTGCACCCTATAAAGCAGGAATGGAAGATAAAAGGCTTTGGGTGTAGGCTTCAGTAGGTTGTTGACACACTTCCTCCGTTATCCCTTCTTCCACAATCTTCCCGTCCTTCATCACCATGATTCGATCACTCATGTACCGCACAACCTGTAAGTCATGAGAAATAAACAGGCAGGCGAACCCCCTTACTTCTTTTAGGTCATTTAATAAATTTAGAATCTGAGCCTGAATAGAAACATCTAAAGCTGATACGGATTCATCACAAATTAATAATTCGGGTTGAGTGGCTAATGCTCGGGCAATACAGATTCTTTGTCTTTGCCCTCCGGAAAATTCATGTGGATATCGCTTTTTGTGCATGATTGGATCTAGTCCTGTTTGGATAAATAATTCGTCCACTCGTTCTTCAATTCCATTTTTAGATAGGTTAGAAAAATGTACCTGAATTACTTCCCGAATAGCTTGACCGGCACTCATTCTTGGATTTAAAGCACTATAAGGGTCCTGAAAAATTAACTGCATTTTAGGACGGATTTTTCTAATTTCCGATTCTTTTAATTCGGCTAAATTCAATCCTTTAAATTTAATTTCTCCAGTGCAGGAAGTGTTCAATCGGAGTATCGCCCGGCTCAGGGTGGTTTTGCCACAACCTGATTCCCCAACCAAGCCCAATATTTCCCCGGGGTACAAATTAAAGCTAACAGAATCTACTGCTTTGAAAATTTGCTTCGGCTTCCAAAAACTATTTTCTGAATATTGTACACTTACATTTTTTACTTCCAAGACAGGCGTCTTATTTAATTTGTCTTTGGCTCGGTTAATTCTGATTTCCGCATTTTCCTGAATAAATTTCCCGGTCCCTTCCGTATAAGTTCCTTGCATAAAATCCGCAACAGTCGGAATGCGTTGCAGATATTTGGACGGATCTGGCCTACAGGCTATGAGTCCCTGTGTGTAGGGCCGTTGAGGAGATTCAAATATATTGTGAGCAGTGCCTTGCTCAATGATTTCACCCTGATACATGACCAGAATTCTGTCCGATATCTCCTTTACTAATCCCAGATCATGAGAGATGAAAATCATGCTGGTTCCGTATTTTTCTTTGAGTCCGGACATTAAATCCAGAATGGTTTTTTGCACCGTCACATCTAAGGCAGTGGTCGGTTCGTCCGCAATTAATATTTTCGGATGATTGCACATGGCCATCGCAATCATGACTCTTTGTTTTTGCCCTCCGGAAATTTCATGCGGATAGGCATCGAGTAATTTTTCGGCACGCGGTAATTGTACTTCCCTAAACCAATGTAAGGTGAGTTCCCGAGCTTCTTTTTTACTTACTTTTTGATGGAGTTGAATGGCTTCTGTTACCTGATCTCCACAAGTGAATACAGGATTCAAGGAACTCATAGGTTCCTGAAATATCATGCTGATGGATTTTCCCCGAATAGATCGAAGAGATTCATTGGAAATCTTTAATAAATCTACTGAAGTGTTGTCTGTATGAAATAGAATTTCTCCCGAAGTATAAATAGCCGGAGGACTGGGAATTAATTTTAATATGGATAAAGCACTTACGGATTTACCAGAACCGGATTCGCCTACAATAGAAAGGGTTTCCCCTGGAGATAAGGAAAACGAAATATCTTTCAATACTGGTCTTAGGATATTTCTATCTTGAAATCCCATGCTTAACTGACGAACTTCCAACAGTAATGATTTCATTTTTTAATTAGGAAAGATGCCATACACTGCACTACCACTGCCACTTAAGGATGCATACAAAGCACCTTGATCATATAATTCTGATTTTATAATTGCCAATTCCGGATATCGTTTAAAGACAGAGGGTTCAAAGTCATTAGGCAGAATATTTCTCCATTCTGAAATATCTTGTTGAAGAACACTTTTCAAATCCAATGTAGGATGGGTTTTGTCGTAGTTCAATTCGCGATAAGCTTGTTTGGTATCGGAAAAAATAGGGGGGGTGATAATTTTAATTTCGCCTGGAATGCTTATTTCAATCGGTTCTAATATTTCTCCAATTCCGGACGCCAGCATGGGTTTATTTTCCAGAAAAAAAGGAACATCCGCTCCCAGTTGAATAGCTAATTGATGCAAAGTGGTTTTGGATATTTTTAATTCAAATAATTGGACTAAGCCTTTGAGTGTAAAGGCTGCATCTGCCGAACCTCCTCCTAACCCTGCACCAGCGGGTATGTTTTTAATTAAATGGAATTGTACTGCAGGTAGGGTGGGTTCTATGTTTTTAATAAGTTTCCAGGCTTTATAACATAAATTTTCTTCTGGAATTCCGGGTAAATCAATTCCTTCAATAGAAATTCCCGGAGTTTGTAAAGAATTATTTTCGAGAATAATTAATTCATCTTGCAAAGGTGCCGGAATAAATACTGTTTGCAATTCATGATATCCATCTGCCCGTTTACCTTTGATTAGTAAACCCAGATTTATTTTCGCATTGGGAAATAAATGAAGTTGATTCATTACCAGCTGAGTTTGTTTTGGGTTAAAATTTGCTGAGCGTGTGTATGCCCATTTCTGGCAGCTTTTTGAAGTAAAGGAAGTCCTTCTTGGGTCTTTCCGGTTAATCCATATGCATAGCCCAAATTAAATACAGCGGCAATATAATTACTGTCTAATTCGACTGCTCTTTCAAAATGGACGATGGCAGAATCATAGGATTTTCTGGTGGCAAAAATGGAACCTAGATTATTATGTCCATCTTTATAATCCGGATTCATTTCCAATACTTTTTGATAGACTGGGATAGCTTTGTCAAATTCCTGTTTTTCATAATACAGGGTTCCCAGATTGTTCCAAGCAAAATACACATTCGGATATTGTTCAATTACATTTTCCCATAATAATACCCCTGATTGCCATACTGGCAGGCGTTTTCGGACCAATACGAGGCAGGTTAAACAGAGCATGCCGAGTATTGCCATACTTCCATATTGCATCCCATTTGATTTGGGCAATTGTTGGAATAGAAGCAGAAATATTCCTAAGAAAATAGGCCAGGAAGAAAAATAAGTATAACGATCTGCGGCCATTGCTTCTCCTAGTGGAATAAACTGAATGACTGGAAATATGCTGACAAAAAATACGAAAGGAAAAAAGGCCAATTTAAATTTCTTTTTAATTAATAAAATGGTACTCAAAATCACAACCAAAGCAGAAGCGATAAATCCAATTATAAATGCAAGGGGTAAATTTCCCTCGATTTTTTCGGGATAGGGATAAAAAGCAGATAATGGCCAAGGCAAAAATATTTTTGCTAAATAAAACCACACATTATACCCAGCAATACAGGCATTATCCCAAATACTGAATCCGGAATGGTAGGTTAAGGCTTGGGCAGATTGTTGGGCAGAAATTCCCAACAAGCCAAAAATGATTGCCAGAATAAAATAGGGAATGGTTTCTTTGATTCTAGCATTTTGGGTTTGCAGAGATTCGGATAAAAGCAATAAAACAGGCAGCGTAACTGCCATTGCCTTAGAAAGGCAGGCAGCGGAAAATAAAATTAAACTGAGTAGATAATATACTTTTTTATTGCCTGAATAAATCCAAGTAATCCAAGAGCCAAAGAAAAAGGCAGTATAGAGCACATCTTTCCTTTCAGTTATCCAAGCAACGGATTCAATATGTAAGGGATGTAGCCCAAAGGCCATTCCAGTAAACAGGGCAGCCCATTTATGCGAAAATAATTTCCAAGCAAGAAAGGCAGCTAGGATTGAATTAAGTAAATGAAGGATTAGATTGGTTAAGTGATAGCCCATAGGATTTAAGCCCCAAATAGCCCGATCTATTGCTAAGGAAATCATCGTAAAGGGATGCCAGTTTCCCATGACGATGGTGTCTGTTGAAAATAGCGTTCGGATTGTTTTGCCATTTAATTTGGCTATCGTATCATTTTTATAGACATAATAAGGGTCATCCCAATTGACGAAATCATAGGAAAGTACCGGCCAATAGGCAATTAAAACAGGTATGGTCAGGAGCAACAGTGCAATTAGTTTTTCCTGAAAACTAAATTCTGGAGTGAGGGGATTATTTCGGGAGCTTTTCATCGGATACCCATGGATTCTAGTTGTTTGACAGCAGGTACATGACCTAAACTGGCCGATTTTTTAAATAAGGTTATAGCCTCTTCGGTTTTTCCGGTAACTAATTTGGCATAACCCTCATTAAAATATCCGGGTGCATATTCAGGATTAATTTCAGTGGATTTCTTAAAACAGATTAACGCACTGTCTAAAATATTTTGCGTAGCATATAGACTCCCTAAATTACTCCAAGCTTCTGCAAAATCTGGTTTTAATTGGAGCGCCTGTTGGAAATAGTTTTTAGCCTCAGCATATTCTTTCTGAAAAAATAGTTGATTCCCTCTGTTGCTCCAAGCTTCTGCAAATTCTGGATTAATGTCTATTGCGATGGAATATTCTTTTCCGGAATTTTCAAAATCCCCTTGGTCTTTTAATTGATTTCCCCATTTATTATGTGCTAAGGCTAATTTTGCCCGAATATCTTTATAGCTGGAGTCCATTCTGAATACCCGGTCAAACCATTCTACTGATTGCCCATATCTGTTTGTTTCATCATACAAAACCCCTATATTATATACCCCTTCTATGTGATGCGGATTATTTCGGACTGTTTCTTCATAATATTTTAATGCCTCATCGTATTTTTTATCCATTGCCAGCATTGTGGCAATATTGTTCAACGCCACCGATTCCCCGGGATAGGATTTAAGTACATCCCGAAAGAGGGTTTCCGTATCTTTCCATCTTGTACTACGATAGGCAGAAATACCCATCCAGCTCAGGCAGGTAAGGAGCAGAAGGATTTTTGTTAGATTGGCTTTATTGCTCTGTAAATATTTTTCCGCGGTAATACCTAATGCCATAAATAATCCGATGGAGGGTATGTAGAAATATCGATCGGCGGTAATAGCGCGTCCTACAGGCAGTAATTGTAATACTAAAAAAATGCTGACAGAATAAAATCCTATGGCCCATATCCATTCCGGTGCTTGTTTACGGAATTTCCATACCAGATAGAGCACCAGTGCAACTAATGGAGGGGCAATCCAAAAATACAGTGGATAGGGTTTTGTAATGTCTGGGTAAGGGTAAAAGGCTGAAAGAGGCCAAGGAAGAATCATTTTTCTTAAATAGAAAATAAATCCCCAAGAGGCTGCTAAGAAGTTATCCGGAAATTTAAAGGTGTTTTGTGTTTTTACAGCCCCTTCAGATCCTTGAGCATAAATGGCTACGAGACCGAAAAGTAGGGCGGTTAAAAGAAATGGAATTTTATCTAGCCAATTTATTTTTTTGAAGTCTTTTATTCTCCAAAGATCAGCCAATATTAATATTAAGGGGAAAACTACTGCCTGACCTTTTGAAAAGCAGGATGCCACAAATAATAAGTAGGCGTAAATTTTAAATTGGATTTTTCCAGTAGTTGCTCCTTTTTCCCATGCCAGTAATCCTCCTAGGAAAAAGGCAGTATATAAAACATCTTTTCTCTCGGATATCCATACTACGGATTCTACATGTAAGGGATGAATGCCAAATGCCAGGGCTGCTAGAAATGCCGGGAAGATCTTATTAGTATATCGGATTATCAGCCAATAGACCAATATCGCATTTAAACAATGCAACAAAATATTGTTTAAAATTACTACCCAAGGTTTTAGTCCAAATAGTAGATATTCCAATGTATAAGTAAGGGGTACAAAAGGATGATAATTCCCCATTAAATATTCGGAGAAAAATCCTGGAATATTGGACAAGCTTCGAATATTGGGATTTTCTGAAACATATAAATGGTCATCCCAATAGGTGAATCCATTTAATAAGGCAGGCGACATGACCAAGAAGGAGAGCAGGGCAATAATAACCAACTGAATTTTTTGATTTTCAGGCTGTGTCAATAAATCCGGAATACTCGGTTTGGCAGTATTTTTCATTTTGCGGATTGTAAGAATTGTTGTGCAGGTGGATGACCTAGTGCTGCGGCTTTTTGAATGGCCTGAATTCCCTCCTTTTCTTTTCCAGTTAATCGAAGGGCATATCCTAGATTAAACCAGGCAGGGCCATATTCGGAATTCTTTTGAACGGCTTGCTGAAAGCAATATACCGCACTGTCTATTTTTCCTCCTGAACCATATATACTTCCTAGATTGCTCCATGCTTCAGCATAGTTAGGCCGAAGTCGAACAGCCTCTTGTAAATAATAAATTCCAGCGCTTGCATTACCCAAGCTAAAGGCTAAATTTCCCTGATTATTCCAAGCTTCTGCATAGGTTTTATCCCATTGAATGGATAATTTAAATAAGCTATCCGCTAATGCCCAATTACCAGCTTCTCGCATACGATTCCCATATTTATTGGAAGCATTCGCAATAACATTATGGATTTTGGGGTGATTGGGGTGATATTCTTTTAATTTATAATAATAATACAGAGCTGAATCATATTGTAACAAGCGCTCATATACCACGCCCATATTCATTAAGCCTTCCGGATAATTGGGCTTAACATCCACAGATTGTAAATACCATCCTTTGGCAGTTTGATACTCTTTTTTTACTTCATATACATTACCAATATTATTATAAGCTACAGGAACATTGGGATAGGTTTTGATTACATCTAAGAAGAGGGTTTCCGTATTTTTCCAAATGGTACTTCGCTTCCAAGTCATCACACCCCATGAAACAGTTAGGATTGTTAATATAATTAGACCATTTTGTGTGTTAATTTGGTTTTCATAATGCTTCCATAAATACGCCAGAAAAAGACAGATGCCAATGGAGGCTAAATAAAAATATCTGTCAGCAGCAAAGGCACTCCCAACAGGCAAAATTTGGCTCACCGGAAAAATGATAATGAAATATAATCCCAGACCAGATACAAGGGGGTATAGATTTTTGCGAATTAATAGAAAAATTAAAGTGATATATCCCACTAATAGCGCAGGAGAGAGGTACCAGTAAGTCGGAAATGTTCTCGGAGGTTCAGGATAAGGGTAAAAGGCTGACAGCCCGAATGGAGCAATTGTTTTTTCTAAATAAAATAAAATACTTCTAGAAGCTATGAGAATATTATCTGGAAATAAAAAAGGAGATTCAGTACGCACTGCTCCTTCGCTTCTTTGAGCAATAACTGTGAGGATACCAAAGCCGATTCCGAGTATCAAGGGGATTGCTAAGGAGGGTAGGTATTTTAGGAATTTAGCCCAAGCCAATCCCCCAGTTGTTTTTCCCCATTCCGGAATCAGTTCTATCAGAATTAAGCAAAATGGCCAAACAACAGCCATTCCTTTGGATAGGCAGGAAAGTACAAAGAATAGAATACTATAGAAATAGGCTTTCTTGCTTCCATTCGTTTTGAAGTCCAGCCATTTTAAGGTAGCGAGGAGGAAGAATAGGGTGTACAGCACATCTTTTCGTTCAGTTACCCAGGCAACGGATTCCACATGAATGGGGTGAAGGGCAAACAGAGTTGCTCCTGCAAGGCTACCGGGAATGCTGTTGGTCAGACGGTGCAGAATCAGGTAGAGGAGGTAAGTGTTTCCAAAATGGAGTAAGAGGTTGTCTAGGTGATAGAGGAAGGGGTTAAGTCCTACTAGACTATGCTCTAGGGCATAACTCAGGGGGACTAATGGGTGGTAATTTCCCATGAGTAAGGAAGAAAAAATTTCCCGGATATTTTTCCAGCTGAGATTTTTAACCAGGGGATTGTCGGTCAGATAGACATGGTCATCCCAGTTAGTGAATCCATTTTGGAGGGAGGGGAACCAGAAAAAAGCCGAAATTCCAAGCAGGACGAATATGCCAGAATGGCTCTGGAGTGGATTGAAATAGCCTTGGGTAGATTTTGATTTTCCCATACTGCGAAGATACGAGTGTTTTCGGTTTGCATCTATCCCCCGTTAGCATCTACTCCCCTGTTAGCATCTAACCCAAAACCTCTGTAATTTGCCTTTCATATGGCAAAAGCTAAATCTGTTTTCGTCTGCTCCTCTTGTGGCACCCGCCACGAAAAATGGCAGGGGCGCTGTAAAGGTTGTGGGGAATGGAATACCCTGCTCGAAGAAATTAATGATCCGGGAAGGAAAGTGACACCTGCTGCAATTCAAATAACGCCCTCTGTTCCAAAGCGATTGGATGAAATTGAGACCGGTCCAGGCATACGACTCCAAACTGCGGATGAAGAACTGAATCGGGTATTGGGAGGGGGCATTGTTCCAGGGTCTTTGATTTTGCTGGGGGGAGAACCTGGTATCGGAAAATCTACTTTACTCCTTCAACTCAGCATGCAGCTATCCGGTTTGCCTGTGTTATATGTGAGTGGAGAGGAGAGTGAAGCCCAAATTCGCATGCGCGCTGAAAGACTTCCGGGGGGCAATCCTGATTTATGGATACTCAACGAAAATCAATTGGAGCCTGTTCTGGAATATGTTCAAAAAATCCAGCCTTCGGTTTGGGTAGTGGATTCTATTCAAACTTTATATACTTCCGCCTTAGAAGCAGCACCCGGAACCGTTTCACAAGTGCGGGAGTGTGCCGGAAAAATTATGCAATTTTCTAAATCCACCGGAATACCCGTTTTTCTGGTTGGGCATATTACCAAGGACGGTTCGTTGGCAGGTCCCAAAGTGCTGGAGCATATTGTTGATACGGTACTGGCTTTTGAGGGCGATCGTCACCATCAATACCGAATTGTCCGGACCCTTAAAAATCGTTTTGGCTCTACGCTCGACCTAGGTATTTATGAAATGCAAGCTTCCGGGTTAAAGCCCGTCAGCAATCCTTCCGGAATATTTTTAAGTCCCTCTGCCGGACAGAATCCGGGTGTGGCGGTGGGTGCTACACTCGAAGGCAGTCGTCCTTTTTTGCTAGAAGTGCAGGCATTAGTGAGCACCACTTCGTATGGAAATGCCCAGCGCAGTGCAACCGGCTATGATTCCAGAAGGTTACATATGCTGCTTGCCGTATTGGAAAAACGCTGCGGATTTAAGTTGGGGGATAAGGATGTATTTCTCAATATTACCGGTGGGATTAAAACCGAAGATCCGGCTTTGGATTTGGCGGTTTGTCTGGCCATTGTTTCTTCTTTACATGATATTCCCATTGGCAAGGAAACCGTATTCGCAGCAGAAGTGGGATTGACAGGAGAAGTTAGGCCAGTCAATCGGATAGATCAAAGAATTGGGGAAGCCGATAAATTAGGCTTCACGAGATTTTATGCTGCCGGACCTTTGAAGTCAGTTAAATCAGGCGGAGGAATGGAAGTGCATGCATTTATTAAAATTCAAGAAATTTTCGCCTCCGTATTCTCATGATGAAATTACTATTAAAATGGCTTGCCGTATCTTTGGGCGTTTGGCTATGTGCCCAATTTCTCCCTGGCGTTTGGGTAGATTCTTTCTCCACTACACTCTGGGTAGCCTTCGCCCTGGGATTGGTCAATCTATTGGTAAAACCTTTTTTGACCTTATTTTCTATTCCCTTAATTATTCTCACCCTGGGATTATTTCTTTGGGTAATAAATGCCCTCATGCTCCTTTTAGTAGAGGCCATGGTGGATGGCTTTCATTTAGACTCCTTCTTTTGGGCCTTAATTGCCTCAGCTTGTATTTCCCTGGTCAGTACCATAGCCGATGCGGTATTGAAGGAGGAGGAGGGGAAGTAGGGGAGACAAGGAGCGTGTTAAAGATCTCCACCTATATAGGCGCTGGTACACTAGGTATTTCAAGTTAAAAATGCAGGCATACTCAATTGTAATGTCCCCCCTTTGTTGAAGGGACCTCTTCTTTTCACGGCGCTTTGAGTTGGAAAAAATTGGAATCTGATTCCAAATTTTTCCGATACATTTTATTTAATTTAAAGATAAGTGCAAGCTAAATTGATAAGCCTCGCATACTCTTTAAAGGCGATTACGGTATCAATTGTTGGGTGACGGGAAATAAAAACTTGGTGAAAAAGGTTTTTAAAGACAAGTCTTATGTATCTTTTCTTTAAAACTAAAAAATAAATTGATGAACAAAACCCAGGTCGCTGAGTAGGCGTCCTTATTTTGGGATACAGGTATGCTACCGCCGTATCGAAGCGCCGGGCTATGAAATAATTCATTCCCACCACCGGCACTTCGATTAGGCGCCTCCCCAATAAAATGAAATTATGAATAGAATTCTGGCGCCCACTCAGTGACCGGTTGCTTTCGTTCTGATGAACGAAACTCCATTTCTACAATAACAAAAAAATAAATTATTTAACGAAACCCAGGTCGCTGAGTAGGCGTCATTAATTCAGGATACAATTATGCTGCCGCCGTATCGAAGCGCCGGGCATTTCAATTCTTAGAAAAAAAATATTGGAATTCCTTCATTCCCCCCACCGGCGCTTCGATTAGGCGCCTCCCAAATAAATGAAATGATAAAAATAATTCTGGCGCCCACTCAGCGACCGGTTGCTTTCGTTCTGATGAATGAAATTTCACTATCATAAAAACAAAAAATAAATTCTTTAAAGAAATCCAGGTCGCTGAGTAGGCGT
>JBEIHC010000089.1:0-11798 GCA_040381555.1 Bacteroidia bacterium | reverse complement strand
TTTTCAAAAAAGTATTGAACAAAGAAAAGGAAGCCCCTCTTTCACTTTTTATGAAGGACCTCCTTCTGCTAATGGAATGCCCGGAATTCATCATGTGATGGCTCGGGCTATCAAAGATATTTTTTGCAGATACCAAACCCTTAAAGGCAAACAGGTAAAAAGAAAAGCAGGATGGGACACCCATGGTCTGCCCGTTGAACTTCAAGTAGAAAAGAAATTAGGAATCACCAAAGAAGATATCGGTAAGAAAATTTCCGTCGCAGATTACAACAAAGCCTGCCGGGAAGCGGTCATGGAGTTTACCTCCGTTTGGGATGACCTCACCAACCGTATGGGATACTGGGTGGATTTGCAAGATCCTTATATCACCTATACCAATGAATACATTGAATCTTTATGGCATCTGCTCAAAAGATTATTCGATAAAAATTTATTATATAAAGGCTACACCATTCAGCCTTATTCTCCCGCCGCCGGCACAGGGCTTTCCTCCCATGAGTTGAACCTGCCTGGATGCTATCGGATGGTGAAAGATACCTCGGTAGTCGCTCAGTTTAAAATTAAAGGAAAGGAGAACGAATTCTTCTTGGCTTGGACCACTACTCCTTGGACTCTTCCCTCTAATACCGCTCTGGCTGTGGGGGTAAACATTTCCTACATTCAGGTTCAAACATTTAATCCCTATACTTTTCAGCCTGTCAAGGTTATCCTTGCGAAAGAGTTGTTTGGTAAATATTTCTCCGAGAAACTGGGTGAATTAGCTCTGGAAGATTATACTCCCGGGGATAGAAATATTCCCTGGAAAATAATCGGTGAATGGAAAGGGAAAGACCTGGTAGGGATGGAATACGAACAACTTCTGCCCTATGTACAACCGGAAACACCCGCCTTTCGGGTAATTCCAGGAGATTTTGTTACAACGGAAGATGGAACCGGTATTGTCCATATCGCCCCAACATTTGGTTCAGACGATATGCGGGTTGCCAAACAGCAGGGAATTCCCCCGTTGATGGTGAAAGATGAAGCAGGATATGATATGCCTTTGGTCGATAAGCAAGGCCGCTTCGTAAAAGAAGTTACTGACTTTGCCGGCATGTTCGTTAAGAATTACGAGGGAAAAGATGAATCCGATCCAGACTATCGCTCTACCGATGTACTGATCTCGATCAAGTTAAAAACAGAGAACAAGGCATTTAAAGTAGAGAAATACGAACACTCCTATCCTCACTGCTGGCGTACAGATAAACCAGTTCTCTATTATCCCCTTGATTCTTGGTTTATCAAAACTACTGCCGTGAAAGACCGGATGGTGGAGCTGAATAAAACCATTCACTGGAAACCTGAATCAACTGGTACTGGCAGGTTTGGAAACTGGCTGGAAAATCTGGTGGATTGGAATCTCTCCCGCTCCAGATATTGGGGTACTCCTCTACCTATTTGGGTCAGTGAAGATCGCAGTGAAATAAAATGCATCGGCTCAATTGAAGAGTTGAAAACGGAGGTTCAAAAATCCATTTCAGCAGGAATACTGTCTGCAGAAATACTTGCTCATTGGGAGGAGAAAATTGATTTGCATAGACCTTGGGTGGATGAAATTGTCTTGGTTTCAGATTCCGGAAAGGTATTAAAAAGAGAGCCAGACTTAATTGATGTCTGGTTTGATTCCGGTGCTATGCCTTTCGCACAATGGCATTACCCATTTGAGAATCAAGAATTATTTAAAGATTCCTTTCCAGGTGATTTTATTGCCGAAGGGGTAGATCAAACCAGAGGATGGTTTTTTACTCTGCATGCTATTGCTGTTTTATTGGAAGATTCCGTTGCCTTTCGGAATGTGATTGCCAATGGGCTGGTACTGGATAAAAACGGCAACAAAATGTCCAAGCGTTTGGGGAATGCGGTAGATCCTTTCATGATTCTCTCTAAATATGGTGCTGATTGCACGCGCTGGTATATGGTGGAGAATGCACCGCCTTGGGAAAATTTAAAGTTTAACGAAGAAATTCTGGACGAAACCAGGCGTAAGTTGTTTGGTACTTTATTCAACACCTACAGCTTTTTTGCCCTCTATGCAAATATTGATGCCTTCCGATATGGGGAGCGTAAACTAATCCCGGTAGCAGAGAGACCCGAGTCCGATCAATGGATCATTTCTCTATTGCACTCGTTGATACAGGAAGCAGATGCCGCCTATTCAGATTATGACCCCACACGAGCAGCCAGAGTCATTCAGGAATTCGCCATCGAGCAACTATCTAATTGGTTTGTGCGCTTATCTCGTCGTCGTTTCTGGAAGGGTGAAATGACTGCAGACAAACAGGCGGCCTATGAAACTTTGTATGAGTGCCTGAAAACTGTTTGCATTCTCATGAGTCCGATTGCCCCTTTCTTGCCCGAGCAATTGTACCGTCATTTAACCGCTCCTATTCCTGGAAACGAAAATCCGGAATCTATTCATCTTGGAAACTGGCCTGAGGTCAATCCTGCTTACATCCGCAAGGATTTGGAGTATCGCATGAGTACGGCTCAGGATATTTGTTCATTGGTGAGAAGCTTAAGGAGAAAAGTAGATTTGAAAATCCGTCAGCCTTTAAGCAGGATTTTGATTCCCGCATCCGATGCTCAACTAGCAGACCATATCCGTAAAGTAGAAGAATTAATTCGCTCAGAGGTAAACATCAAGAAGATTGAGTTAATTACAGATGATAGCGGAATAGTGGTGAAAAAGGCCAAGCCAAATTTCAAAGTCTTGGGGCCTAAGGCTGGGCCAATGTTGAAGGAGGTTTCTGCCCGCATACAGGAATGGGGGAAGGACGAAATCCAAGAAATGGAACAAAACGGAAAGGTTTTCGTTAAGGCCGGTGACAAAACGATGGAAATTACCCGAGCAGAAGTAGAAATTCTTTCGGAGGATATTCCAGGCTGGTCGGTTGCCGGAAATGGTAAGTTGACAGTAGCTTTGGACATTTCTCTGACTCCTGAACTTATTCGGGAAGGCTATGCCCGTGAGTTCGTTAATCGTATCCAGAATTTGCGGAAAGACAGCGGTTTAGAAGTAACCGATCGTATTAACCTGTTGATTATCAATAATTCTGAATGGATTGAAGCCCTGACAGAATATAAAGACTATATTTGCACCGAAACTTTGGCGATATCACTTGAACTGGCATCAGATGTTCCCGATGGAGTAACTGTTGAAATCAATGATATCCCTTGTACAATTCGAATTACCAAAGTATCATGAGCACAAAAAAAGACAAAAAAGAAAATGCTTCTGAAGCTGTAGAAGAAGTAAAATCTCATTATAGCAAGGCGGAACTAGAAGAGTTTCGTCAAATTATTCTTGAGAAAGTAGAGGAAGCCCGGAAGGAGTTGAAACGCCTTCAAGAAAGCCTTCAAGAAAGTAATGAGATTGGCTCTGACAGTTATAATATGACTGAGTTTGGTTCTGAAACTTTAGATAAAGAGCAAACAGAGATGTTTATGGCAAGAGAGGCTAAATTCATAGGCAATCTCGAGAAAGCACTTATTCGTATTGAGAATGGATCTTATGGTCGTTGCCGAATTACGGGTAAATTAATTCCTGCCAAGCGCCTCAAGATTGTTCCGCATACCATGCTCTCTCTTGAAGGTAAACAAATGCTCAAAAACGATCATACCCTGGAGGATTAATCAGAGTGGTTCGTTATCGTAATTTTATCATCATCAGTCTGATAGTACTGATAGATCAGATTGTCAAACTCATTGTTAAAATGAATATGATGATTGGTCAGGAAATTCCAGTTTTGGGAGATTTCTTTAAGATTCATTTTATTGAAAATCCCGGAGCTGCTTTTGGTCTGACCATTGCCCATGTTTATGAAGCCGTCTTAGGTATTTTTATGGATAATCCTGAATTGTCCGATTATACAGCCAAGATGATTCTGAGTATATTTTCTGTGGTGGCTGTGGGTTTTATCATCTACTATCTGCGCAGTTTAAAAGGTATTTCCACCGCCTTGCCCATTTATGTTTCAATGATTTTAGGAGGCGCAATTGGTAATATCATCGACCGATTGTTTTATGGTGTATGGTTTTCAGAGATGAATGATTATGAAGGGGGGCTTTTCCATGGCCGTGTAGTTGATATGTTCTATTTGGATATCTGGCAAGGATACCTTCCTTCTTGGGTGCCTTTTATAGGGAATGAATACTACTCCTTCTGGCCAATTTTCAATATCGCTGACGCAGCAATTTCAGTCGGAATCGTAGCCATCATTATTTTTCAAAAGAAACTCTTTGTCTTTCCGGTAGAAGAAGGTCAGACCTCCAGTGTTGATTCTAGCCAATCCCCAGAAAATATTCCCCCAACCGAGCAAACAGAATCCTAAATACGAAATCAGGTATCGTTAACCCGGGAGTTAGTATCTAACCGGGGGTTAGTATCTAACCATTTGTATTTGTGTATTTTTGTACCCTAGTATGCTGCTCTCCATCCATCCAGATAATCCCCCCGAACGACTGCTCAGGCAAGTTGTGGAGTGCTTGGAATCTGGAGGCGTAATTATTTATCCCACCGACACCGTATATGGAATTGGATGCGACATACGGAATCGAAAAGCCATCGAAAAGATTTGTCGTATCAAAGGAATCAAGCCTGAGAAAGCTTCTTTTTCCTGTATTTGCAGCGATTTAAGTAATATCTCCGAGTATGCCATTCATGTTACTACTCCCTTGTATAAAATGATGAAGCGTTCCTTACCCGGGCCGTTTACTTTTATTTTGGAGGCATCCTCTCAGATACCCAGATATTTTCAGAGCAATAAAAAAACCGTAGGAATACGCGTACCGAATCATAAAATTCCTTTAGAGTTGGTTCGCTTATTAGGAAGCCCAATTGTCAATACCAGTTTGCGAGATAATGATGCTTTGATTGAATATACAACGGATCCGGAGTTAATTCATGAGCAGTATGAAAAATTGGTTGATATTGTCATTGATGGGGGCTTTGGAGGAAATATACCCTCCACAGTCGTAGACTGCAGTAAAGGGGATGGCACCTGGGAAATTCTGCGCGAAGGAAAAGGACCAATTGAATTATTAGAATAGTATGATGGAATCAGAATCTTTTCAGAATCAAAGCCCTGTATTAGAAAAACTGGAGGAAGATTTTAAGAGAGTAGGGGCTTACCTGCAGAAATTGGCAGAAGAAATGGTTCAGCAGCAAATTAGCAAATACCCTATCTTCGTCGTTCAATTGCAAGAGGTAGACTTGGGTCGTCCCATTCGGGCATTTGAAGTCTATACGCTCAATTATCATTATAATGTTTCTTTTCTGGAGGAATTTGTAAAAAAAGATATTATCCCCATGGAAAAGGTCAATATTTTCCGGGAAAGTTGGAAGCATCCAGAGAAGTTTTCCTGTCTGTTTTTAGTTACTCCACTGGAGGCTGGGTTTGTGTATGTGCCGTATCGGGAGCAGTAATTAGTGGTTAGTGGTTAGTTGTTAGTGGGGGGGAAAGGGATTGGATGGCTATGTGCCGAATTATTAAAACGAATTAAGTGCTCTGCTTATTAAACACAAGATAAACGCTTAAGAGCCGTATCTTATGCTTGGTCTTCCTTCGTTTTTGGGAAGGGTTAAGGAGGGCTTACTACCCAGATATGCACGGGAATAGGATGTTTGGCTATTGATAAAAAAATTTACAATGAGCCAAGTTGTTTTTATACAGATTATGGAAGATTTTTTTGCTTGCACATCCACTTGCAATGTTTGTATTAAGGTATGTATATTTTCTCAATTTACTCCGTTTTCAGAATAGAAAGTTAGATAACAGGAAGAGGATTTTTTTCGATTTGCTGCTAGCTTCTGCTTTCATACCTTTGCTTCAGCATTCTATTCCGTTGAAACAAACTTTCTTACCTCATTTGGCCATGTTCAGCGTGGCACTTTTTTACAGCATTAACTTCTTTACGGTTAAGGTGTTGTTCTTAGAAATGGATCCTTTTTCTGCCTTAGCCCTTCGATCTATTACGGGTTTACTCTTTTTTGGTCTGGCTTGGAAACTTTTTACCCGGAAAGAGAAAGTAGAAAAAAAGGATTTTCCTCTCCTTTTGGCTTGTGGTATCAGTGGAATTGCAGTGAATCAAATTTTCTTTCTTTGGGGACTTAGCCTGACTTCCGAATTTCATGGTGCCATTTTAATGCTCCTGACTCCCATATTTGTGTTCATCTTAAATCATTACCTCAGGGGAGAAGAGAAGTGGAGTATTCGGAAAATTTTCGGACTAACACTCAGTACCCTCGGTGCCATCTGGTTGGTTCAGGAAGCTGCCTCAGGAGGTCACTCAGGTAGAGAAAGCGTGGCAGGGGATCTGATGGTCCTGCTGAATGCTGCTTCTTATGGTCTTTATCTGGTGCTGGTTAAACCCCTTACTGCAAAATATAAACCGGTAACCATACTTTTTTATATGTTCATGACTGGCGGTATTGTCAATATGCTGGTTGGAATTCCTCATTTATGGGGTTTTCAGTTTAATAACCTCAGTTCTGAAGCTTGGTTTGGACTTGTATTTTTATTGGTAGGGGCAACCATTCTTGCCTATTTGCTGAACGCATGGGCCATGATTCGCGTGAGTCCCGTTTGGGTTGGCACTTATATCTACCTTCAACCTGTATTAACGATGCTTATTTCTGCTTTGGTATTATCTGGCAGTATCACCTGGACTCGTCTGGCTAATGCAGGAATGATTCTCGCAGGAGTGTATTTGACGGGAAAAAAGAATCCTAAGTAATTTTTAGCTTGCACCAAGCTGAGATTACGATTCTATTCATCAGGCTATCAATAATTTAAAAAGTTTTTGTCCGCATAAATCAAAATTTAATCTAATTGTTCATACCATTTCATCGGAATTTCGTTAACTTGTATAGAAATTTCGGATGAACAAAAACCGCGATTTTGCCTGTATATGGATGATTTTGATGAATTTTATGAGGGCTTACCCGGCGATGGTCGGGAAGATGACATTGAGCGATTTGAATCCATGCTGGAAAATGAGCAATCATTATTCTTTGACCTCTCTACCATAAAAGAAATTTATGAATTCTATCGAATGGTCGGTGAGTTCGAAAAAGGTCTCAAATTAATTGATTTCGGATTAAATCAATATCCTGGAGAAGCAGGATTGTATCGCAAGAAAGCAGAACTCCTCCTAGAACTCGGTAAACCTGACAAGGCCATGATCATGATTGACAAGGCACTTGAGCTCAACAATAAACCCGCTTATGTTTTGGTAAAAGCACAAATTTTGAGTGCTTTGGGCATGTCAGGTAAAGCCATCCACCTTATCAAAGAACTGATTAGCTGGACACCTCAACCGGCAGAAGCTTGGTTTAACCTTGCGGCTATCTACAACTCCGTACATAGTTTTAAAGATGCGGCTGAGTGCTATTCCAAGGCTTTTTCTCTTGACCCCGAAATGGAAGAAGCCCTCTTCGAACAAGTATTTTGCCTCGAACTCAGTGGCGCAATCGAAGAAGGAATCGAAGTCTATTTAAAATATCTAGATGATGTCCCCTATAACAGTTCTGTATGGTATCATCTCGGCGTGCTCTATGCCCGAATAGGTTTGCATGAAAAGGCCATTGATGCCTATGATTTTGCTTTGGCAATTTCAGAAAATTCTCCCGGAGCTTATTACAACAAAGGCTGTTCTCTCATGGAACTGGGGAAATTCGAAGAAGCCATTCGCATATTTCTGGAGGCTCTACGACAAAATAATCAGGACGCCTCCACCCTGTTTTCCATAGCTGAATGCTACGAAAACCTTAGTGATACCGCAAATGCTCGTTATTACTATCGAAAAGTTACCAATTATGCCCCCGAAATGGCAGATGCTTGGTATGGTATCGGATATTCTCTGGAGTTAGATGAGAAATATTTTGAAGCCATTCATTATTACCGAAAGGCCATCGGGGTAGATGAGGAGCATTACGACTCATGGTTAAGCTTGGCTTTTTGTGAGTACCATGCAGGCAATGAGGCCTCTGCCTTTGAGGCCCTTGAAGTGGCCATTCGCATCAATCCGGGTGATTCTGATTTATGGATTGACTGGTCCATGCTACTCAAAGAAGAGGGCAAACCCGATCAGGCAATGGATACCCTACAAGAGGGGATTACCGCCAATCCAGAACTCACCGAACTGTATTATTTGTATGCCGGAATGTGCTTTCAGAAAGGTAAAAGCCGTGAAGGAATGGTGTACCTCGAGAATGCACTCATCATGGATTATGCAAAAAATCTAATATTATTTGAATATTTCGAGGAATTGAAGCAATTTCAACCCGTCGTTGACTTAATCCGGCAGTATCGTAGAAAATGAATTTTGAACTCAGTCAATTACCGTTCCGCACCGTAAAACCACGGGAAGCGGGTTTCACCATGGCTATGGACAAAGGTCTAAGCCCCCGTGAGGCAGAAGATTTCATAACCGTAGCAGGAGAATATGTCGATATTATTAAGCTCGGTTGGGCTACCGCTTTTGTGGCGAAAGGCCTAGAAGAAAAATTGGCAATTTATCGGGAAGCCAAGATTCCTTTTTATTTTGGGGGCACCCTCTTTGAAGCCTTTTGGATTCGCAATCAAATAGCCGATTATGAACGCTTGTTAGAGAAACATCAAGTCTCCCATGTGGAGGTTTCTGACGGCTCCGTCGATATTGCTGAATCTGAAAAATATCGTCTCATTAGCCATTTTGCCAGAAACTATACCGTTCTCTCCGAAGTGGGCAGCAAGGATGCCAGCAAAGTATTGGCCCCTTATAAATGGGTTGACAAAATGAAAAGCGAATTGGATGCCGGATCGTGGAAAGTAATCACCGAAGCGCGCGAAGGCGGGAATGTTGGGGTGTTTCAATCCTCAGGAGAAGCCCGTGGTGGACTCATTGAGGAAATCCTGAACTTCGTACCCAAAGAGAAAATCCTCTGGGAAGCACCCAAGAAAGAACAACAGGTATTCTTTATACAAGCCTTAGGAAATGATGTCAATCTCGGAAATATAGCACCCAATGAGGTAATTCCCTTAGAAACTCTCCGACTGGGGCTCCGTGGCGATACCTTCCATCTTTTCCTGAATAAATAAATTACAAATGGCCTTTTCGGTAATCCACCTGCGGGAGAAAAGATTTTTTCTGCCCATTGACTTCGTATTTGAGTCCTGGGAACAAATCCTCCCCTGGTTTGCACAACTAGAGCAGGATTCTCCCCAATCCCTATCCCAATTCAAAGAATGGCTGCGAAAATGGAATGAACTCTCCACTCTGCTCGAAGAAGATCTTGCCTGGAAGTATATTCGCATGACCTGCAATACCGCAGATGAAACCATCCGAAATGCCTACGAACAATTTATCCGCGAAGTGCTACCTAATGTTAGCCTTCAAAACGAAAAACTCCAACGCAGGTATAAAGATTCTCCTTACCGAAAAGAACTTACTCAACCCGAATACCAAATTTTCGATCGAAACCTGATCAAAGATCTGGAACTCTTTCGCGAAGAAAATATCCCTATTCAAACTGAGATTAATTCAAAAGCTCAGGAATTTGGTGCCCTTTCCGGTGCCATGACCATAGAGCACGAAGGTAAAACCCTTACCCTTCCTCAGGCCAATGCCTTACTGGAAGAGCATAATCCTACCCTACGGGAGAATATCTGGCGAAAAGTAGCTGCAAGGAGATTTCAGGATAAAGAAAAATTACATGTACTCCTCGATGAGCTTAGTGCGCTCAGAACCCAAGAAGCGAAACAAGCAGGTTTTCCTTCCTTCACGGAATATAAATTTCAGCAACTGGGTAGATTCGATTATACCATTCAGGACTGCCTAAATTTTCACACCGCAGTAGAGAAAGTCGTTAAACCCATCTACGAATCCTTGATGCTGGAACGCAAAACCCGGCTTAAGTTGGAATCTCTTAAGCCTTGGGATCTTTCGGTAGATATTTATGGGACAGAACCCCTTAAGCCCTTTGAAGCCTCACAAGATCTAATCGAAAAATCAAGTCAGCTCTTCCAACGCATTCGTCCGGAATTAGCAGAAATGCTTGCAACGCTGAATGAAATGGGGCATCTCGATTTAGAGTCCCGACCTGCCAAAGCTCCAGGAGGATACAATCATCCCCTGGCAGAAACAGGTGCACCCTTTATTTTTATGAATGCTGCCGGTACTCAAGACGATATGAATACCCTCATGCATGAAGCAGGGCATGCCTTTCATTCCTTTCTCACTCACCCATTAGAACTAAACGAATTTAAAAACACCCCTTCCGAAATTGCCGAGTTAGCCTCCATGAGTATGGAACTGATCTCCTCTTCGGAATGGAATATTTTCTATCCTGACACTCAGGATTGCCTGCGGGCTCGTATAGATCACTTGGGAAATTGCCTCTCCCTTCTTTGTTGGGTTGCCACTGTCGATTCCTTTCAGCACTGGCTGTATGCCCATCCTAATCATTCACATACAGAAAGAGAGGCTGCATGGATTCAGTGCTATAAAAGATTTCAAGGTGATGTGGTAGATTGGACCGGTCTCGAAAAAGAATTAGCTGTATCCTGGCAAAGACAACTCCATATTTACGAAGTGCCCTTTTATTACATCGAATATGGTTTAGCTCAGTTGGGCGCGCTGGGGGTTTGGAAAAATTATCTACAAAATCCCACACAAGCAGTAGATCAATACCTAGCTGCCTTAACATTAGGATATACCCGAAGTATTCCTGAAGTGTACCAAACCGCCGGAGTTCAATTTGATTTCAGTGAGAAATACATCCGAGATATACTTTCATTCGGATTGGAGCAATGGAATGAAATGAAAAACCAGTTAATAGACTGATAAGTTAATTTTATTAAGCCTTTTAGGTGAGCATCTCATCGGGAGTTAGTATCTCACCTAGGGCTTACTCAGAAAGTATTAACTATTTGCAATACAGGGATTGAAACAGATATATCAAATACAGAATGCAAAGAAACGGGTCACTCATTTTTTGTGGGGAGACATGAAAATATTTCTAAATTTCCGATAAAATTCATTGATATGAACTCAACTTTTTTGAATGCTGTGTTTCCTAAAGAGCTACTGGATCATTTTGAGATAACTGATCATCAGGTTTTATGTAAGGTAGATGATAAGTTGGAATACTGGATTATAGATTTTGAAGAGCGAAATCATATTCCTAAGGGATTTAAATCGGAAGATTACGAGTCTAAGGGGTTTCATAGAGCCTGCATAGTTCAGGATTTTCCGATCCGTGGTAAAGGCGTTTTCTTAAGAATCAAAAGGCGGCGATGGCGTCATAAACAAAGCGGAGAAGTTATCCAAAGCGACTTTTCATTCATTGCCGATGGTTCAAAATTTACGAGTGAATTATCGGATTTTTTAAAAGATGCAAATAGATACGCGACCAGATACCATGACAAATATAGCCAGCTACTTTTTGGTGAATCCCAAGAAGTTGCAACGGCACTATAAGCATAAAATCAGTGGATTTAAGGAGTGGAGTCAATTATCACATGCCGAGGAATATTTAATCTACCCTGAGAATCTAGCGGAACAAATTAGTATTGATGAAGTTAGTCTTTCTAAAGGGGAACTCTATACTTTCGTTACGAATAAAAACACAGGAGTTAGAAATAAAAAGTCAGTTATCGCAATCATAAATGGGACTGATTCAAAAACGATACAGGAGGTTTTAGATAAAATCCCAAAGAAAAGTCGTGAAATCGTCAATGAAGTAACACTGGATATGGCTCCCAATATGGCGATGGCTG
>JBEIHC010000088.1:0-12174 GCA_040381555.1 Bacteroidia bacterium | reverse complement strand
TCAGCTGTACAAATATCATCCGCAGGATTTGGATATAATGTCAATACTGCTGATTCCAAACTATCCGTATCGTAATACCAAAATTCATCTTCAGTTAAGGAATCATCCTCACAAGGATGAAAGAAATCTGCGGGAAGATGAAACATCAGCAGGCCTCGTGCCAAATGAACAGAAAGGTAGGATGAATCTGGACATTGTTCAGCAATGGTAATTAATGTTTCGGATGAATTCGGTCTGGTTCTATTGTACGCATCCATCGAGAGCCTGATTATCTAACCCAAAACTCCCTAACAATTTTGAAACATGCAAATTATTTCTATACTATTTTTCAATACGCAAAATTTCAACTTCCCGAAAATGTAATCCCTGAGCCGTAAGTATGCTATTTGTCCTGCTTTTTCAATCCTAAGGATAATTCCTAACTTTACACCTCTCCAAATTTTCATTATGCACGCAATACGATTAGGATTTAGCCTTCTATTCTTAACTTTTTTCCTTTGCCCCAATACCGTATTTACTCAGCCTCAGGATCTGAGTAACTCCAGATTATTACACGAGATTCAATCCCTCCCAACCTGTGGCTCAGTACTCTACCTGGCCGCGCATCCCGATGATGAAAATACCCGGCTCATTAGCTATCTCGTCAATGACAAGCATTACCGCACCGCCTATCTTTCTCTCACTCGGGGAGATGGGGGCCAAAATCTTATTGGCGATGAACAAGGCACTGCTCTCGGACTCATTCGCACCCATGAATTATTACAAGCCAGAAAAGTAGATGGTGCTCAACAATATTTTACTCGAGCCTATGATTTTGGTTATTCTAAAAGTCCGGAAGAAACCTTAACCATCTGGAATGAAAAAGAGGTGCTGGAAGACATCGTCCGGGTCATTCGTGAATTTCAGCCTGATGTGATCATTTGCCGATTTCCCACAACAGGTGAAGGAGGCCATGGTCATCATACCGCCTCTGCCCTATTAGCTGAAAAAGCCTTCAAGGCCGCAGCAGATCCAACCCAATTTACCGAACAATTGTATACGCTCAAACCCTGGCAAGCAGAACGCCTTCTTTGGAATACCTTTAATTTCGGTAACAGAAATACCACCGCAGCAGATCAGTTACAAATTGAAGTAGGAGGCTACAATTCCTTATTAGGGAAATCCTATGGGGAAATTGCCGCCGAATCCCGCAGCTGCCACAGTAGTCAGGCGTTTGGTACCGCCCGCAATCGGGGCAACATTACCGAATTCTTTAAAACCATTGCCGGTTCAGCCCCCAAATCCTCCCTAATGGATGGCATCAATACCAGCTGGAATCGGTTTGATCACTCCGGAGAAATACAAGTGCTGATGAATCGACTGAATGCTTACCTAGAAGTATGGATTCAATCTCCCATTACCCGGATTCCTGAATTAATTACCCTGTACCAAAGCATTCAATCCAATGCCTCAATTCCTGCCGTTTGGAAAAATCATGCCCTGACGAAAATCAAAACCATCCTACTGGGCATGCATGGCTGGTATGCAGAATGCAGCAGTACACAGGGATTCGTAAGCCCGGGCGATAGTCTTCACTTCACCTTCTCAGCTGTGCAACGGATGCAGTTCTCCACTATACGCTTACGCACCCTCAGCCTAAATTCCTACACCGAAACAATTGATTCCCTGCTGGCTCCGTCCAAAATCCTGACCCGGAAGATAAGCATCCCAATCCTATCTGCCCCGCCCGAACAACCCTATTGGCTGCAGCAACCGATAAAAAATAAGGGCATGTTCCAAGTTAAATCCGATGATAATCAAACTCTTCCTCGTGCAGCACCCCAGCTGAGAATGCAGGTTAATTTGGAAATCTCCTCGAGTGATTCCTCCGAAGGGGATGCCCGAATTAGTATCCCAATGGAAATTCCCGTTCTGCATAAAACGCTCGACCCCTCTAAAGGAGAAGTCTATCAGCCGCTTTTCATTGCCCCCCCAGCAACGCTCAATTTCACTGAACCCTCCTATGTTTTTACCTCAACCCATGCAAAAGGAAAATCCATTTCCTTAAAGGTCCGTTCCTTCCAAAAAAATGTAAACGGAATCATTCGCCTCGAACTGCCACCAGGATGGAGTTCAGAACCTACCCAACAAACCGTACAACTTGCCTTGGAACAGGAAGAACAATTAGTTTCTTTTAAAATCATTCCCCCTTCCGGAAAAAGAGCCAACCAACAATCCCTTATCAAGGCATCCATTGAAATACAAGGACAGCAGTATCAACACAGTTTTCAGTCGATTCAATATCCTCACATCCCAAATCAAGTGCTCTTTCATCCCTCAGAGGCTGTGCTGATGGAGGTAGAGTTGCAATCCAAAATTCGTAAAGTGGGTTACATTTCTGGTGCAGGAGATAAAGTTGCGCAATCTCTCAGAGAATGTGGCATCCTGGTAGAAGAAATTGAAGATGCCCACTTCCTCAATAATCGACTCTTAGAGTTTGATGCCATCCTCACCGGTGTGCGTGCCTGGAATACCCTACCCCAACTGAAAAACTGGAGAGAACCCCTTCTTGCTTATGTGCAATCCGGAGGCGTGCTGCTCGTGCAATACAATACCTCCAACAACCTGTTAATTCCCAACATTGGCCCTTACCCTTTTAAAATCTCCCGAGAAAGAGTTACCGATGAAAATGCGGAAGTGTCGTTTACCACAGCCAATGAAGTTACCCTAAATTACCCCAATAGTATTTCGCCTTCAGACTTTACTGGCTGGGTGCAAGAAAGAGGATTATACTTTGGCGAAACCGAAGACGCCCAATATCGCATGCCCTTATCAATGGCAGATCCGGGAGAAAAAAAACAAAGTGGTAGCCTATTGATTGCCGACTATGGCAAAGGTCGTTTTATCTATACTGGAATTGCTTTCTTCAGACAATTACCTGCCGGAGTACCAGGAGCCTATCGATTATTGATTAACCTGATTCATCCTCCGAAATGAAAAATCTACCCCTCAAAAAATTATACCTCTACTCCTTAATTTGGTTAGGGGTCATGATGGTTTTACTGTATTTCTTCTCTCACTATTTTTCCTAGCACATGGCTGCATTAGATTGGATCGTTCTTTGCCTTACCCTATTAGCCATTATGCTATATGGTATGTACAAAAGCCGGGGACAAAAAGACATGGCTGGGTACTTTTTAGGGGACAGATCGATGCCTTGGTATATGGTCATGTTCTCTGTAATTACAACACAGGCAAGTGCCATTACTTTTATCTCTGCTCCAGGACAGGCATTTACGGATGGCATGCGTTTCGTTCAATTTTATTTTGGCATGCCCATCGCGCTTATTGTCGTAGCCGCAGTATTCCTCCCCCGATTTCATCAACTCAATGTATTCACCGCCTACCAATTTCTGGAACAGAGATTTGATGTTAAAACCCGTGCCCTTACTGCCCTATTGTTTTTGTTGCAGAGAGGACTTTCTTCCGGACTTACTATTTATGCCCCAGCTTTAATTCTTTCCTCTGTATTAGGTTGGAATATTTATCTCACGAATATTTTAATGGGTAGTTTGGTAATTATTTATACGGTTAGCGGTGGTACCAAAGCCGTATCTTATACCCAATTGCAGCAAATGTTTATCATCACCGCCGGAATGTTTATTGCCGGATATATGGTGGTTGCGTTATTACCAGAAGACATTGGCTTTATGGATGCCCTGTATATCTCTGGAAAAACAGGACATTTAAATACCCTCACCACTGATTTTAATCTGGATGATAAATACAATATTTGGAGTGGCTTAATTGGGGGATTTTTCTTGGCACTCTCTTATTTTGGTACCGACCAATCTCAGGTAGGAAGATATCTCGGTGGAAAATCTATTCAGGAAAGTAGCAGAGGTCTTTTATTGACAGGGGCTGTGAAGATTCCCATGCAATTTTTAATCTTAATGATTGGAGCCTTATTGGTCAGCTTTTATCATTTTCATCCTACCCCTATATTTCACAATACCGCCTTATTAGAAAAAGCGCGCACCGGAGTACAAGCCCCGGCATTAATTGCAATTGAGCAGGAACAACAAGTATTAGACCAGCAAAAAAATATACATGCACGGGCTTTAGTTCAGGCGATAGATTCAAAAAATACCACCCTCGAGACTCAATCAACTGCTGCGTTAAATCAAATTCAGGAAACAGAAAAAACGAACCGGAAAAAGACTGTTGCACTATTAAAAGAATCCATTCCCGGAGCAGATACCAATGATACCAATTATATTTTCTTAAACTTCGTTTTGACATGGTTACCGGCCGGATTAATTGGGCTCTTAATTGCCGTCATATTTTCAGCCTCTTGGAGTTCTACTGCCTCCGAGTTAAATGCCTTATCTTCTACTACCGTAGTGGATATTTATAAAAGACTCATTCATAAAACGGGCAGTGAACATCACTACCTCAACAGTTCCAAGATACTCACAGTAATTTGGGGAATATTGGCTATTGGGGTCGCGATGTTTGCCCATTCTTTAGGGAGTATGATCGAAGCGGTGAATGTATTAGGCTCTTTGTTTTATGGGACAGTGTTGGGCATATTCATGACGGCATTTTTTCTAAAAAAAATAAGGGGTACAGCGGTATTCTATGCAGCCTTAATTGCAGAAGCCACCGTCATTGTTTTATTCAGTACCGATGCCATGGCATTTTTGTGGTTGAATTTATTAGGGTGTGGATTGGTGATGGGATTGGGGATGGTGTTGCAGGTATTTGTGGGGAAAAGGAATTAACCTAACCCAGTTAACCTCTTGATTTCTAACTTAGCTGATTATTAAAAACTTACCAGAGAAACTTCGGAAAAATCATCTGAGTAGTATAATAAATATCGATTCAATCTTAATTTTCCCAAGTTAAAGTAGGAAAACCCAGAGAAATTGTAGGGTAAAACTTCCTAGCAAGAATTTGAATCTGGAGAAAAATATATGATTCCATTCAACTACAAAATGAGCTACTCAAAATTCGGGAGGTCAATTGATTGAATAATGGGAAAACGAAACTATCTAAATTCTACCCATTCACAAGAATCCGCAAAAATAAATTCATTTGTTCGGAAAATTACCGAACTTTTATAACTTTGTATCGTTATGCAAATAACAGGAAAGAGTAAACTTGGCCAAGCAATTGATGAACTTATTTCCGACCTTGAAAATGAATCTTGCACAAACCAAATACAACTCAGGAAAATTAGACAAGATGCAGACTTAGTACATAACGATGGCTTCTACATCTTTAACTTACATATTCACAGAGTACTAATTTTGATTTAATTTGAAGAGGATGGCGAGGCTACAATTGTATGGTGTGGGAGTCATGATGACTATGAAACGACCTTTAAGAACAATAAAGACTCAATAAAGAAATGGCTAAGTAGGAAAGGATTTATCTAAAAAAATAGAGCTATATGAGCGGACAAGTAGATTTGAAAAGAATACTATTAGCAGGAAAGCTAAGGAATGAACTAGATCTTGAAAGAGCTATAATCCTAGATAGGAAATTGAGACTTCTTATAAAAAAAGACCCAGTATTACAAGAATCTCGCAAGAAACTTAGATTAATTATAAAACAATATGAAAAAACAAATTGGTCTAAAGAATCTGAAATTAATGAGGCGAAATTAAAAGAAAGCGAAATTGCCGAATTTAATGCCGAACAGGAAAGAATTTTTCTAGAAAAAAGGAAAAATATAATCAAAGCGAAATTAGATCAATTTAATATTACCCAACAGGACTTAGGAAAAATCCTTGGACATGGAAAGACTTATATGTCCGAACTTATGAATGGAGTATGTCCTTTTAGTATGCCTGATTTAATAATATTGCACAGATTATTTGGAATTAAATTAGAAAATCTGATTCCAACGATTATTCCTGAAATGGATAGACTAAGAATAAAAACATCCTTGTCTGAATTAAATAAACCAATTTCTAACCTAAAAAATAATATTTAAAATTTTGAAATAGAACAAATATACCAAACTGCTGTAACTCCATTTATTCAACGGTTTATCCCGAACACTATCACAAGCCTTGAGGACATATAAGAGGCATATATAATTCCTGCACAAGTGTCAGGGGTCAGAAAAGCCATTCGATTACGCTCCTGTCCTGTTTTTTATTACCTCGGGGATAAACACTCCTAAATTGAAAAATCACAGAAACCTATGGTGACTGCGAATCCGGAACTCCCGATGATGCCTATATTTATTGGCGAAAAAAAGAGGCTTGAGTCAAACTTATACTTTCGGCTCTAGTAACATTTCTACTCCATGCATTAATTATAGAATCCTCAAAACAGACTCCGTCATCGTAGATGGCCCACTCGGAAAAGGAGAACCCTTAGATTGCTATACCCAAAACTCCAAGATGAAGCCGTTCCGTTGAACATGGCAATTAGCCGACAATTATGGGGAAAAAATGGGTTTAGCCTAAACTGAAGTTTACCCTAAACCGGGGTTTACCCTAAACCGGGGTTTACCCTAAACCGGGGTTTACCCTAAACCGAAGTTTACCCTAAACCGGGGTTTACCCTAAACCGGGGTTTACCCTAAACCGGGGTTTACCCTAAACCGAGGTTTACCCTAAACCGAGGTTTACCCTAAACCGAGGTTTACCCTAAACCGAAGTTTACCCTAAACGGAAGTTTAACCAATCTATGGGTTTTAGATACTGCAATGTCTCGGCTTCAGGACGACCCTGCTCTGGATGAAAATCATAACGCCAAGCAGTTAAGGGAGGTAAGGACATTAAAATAGATTCAGTTCGTCCTCCTGTATCCAAGCCGAAAGAGGTTCCTTTATCGTAAAGTAGATTAAACTCCACATACCGGCCTCTGCGCCATAACTGAAATGCCTTTTGCTCGGGTGTATAATTCTTCTCCTTATTCCGAGAAATTAATTCCAAATAAATGGGGAGAAAAGCATTTCCTACTGCCTGAACAAAATGGAATATCGTTTTGGCATCCGGAAACACAGATCCTGGTTTTAAAAAATCAAAAAACAATCCGCCAATGCCTCGTGTTTCATTTCGATGTTTGAGATAAAAATATTCATCGCAATTTTTCTTAAACTGCGGATAAATTTCTGGACCAAATGGCAAACATACAGCTTGTAGTTGCTGATGAAAAAAGACAGCATCTTCCGGAAATACATATGCAGGGGTTAAATCAATTCCTCCCCCAAACCACCATACGCCATTTTCAATTTGAAAATACCGAACATTCATATGAATAACCGGAATGAGCGGATGAAGCGGATGAATTACAAGAGAAGTACCAGTAGCATGGAAATTAAGCCCTATAGGTAATTGTAATCGATTGGCAATTTTCTCGGGTAAAGGTCCGTGTACATGAGAAAAATTCACCCCGCCTTTTTCTATTATCCTACCTGCTTCCAACACACGCGTATCCCCTCCCCCGCCTTCGGCTCGTTGCCATTGATCTGATTTAAATTTTGCGTCCTTTTCTGTTTCTTCTAAGCCGGTACAAATATCTTGTTGAAGTTTTTTAAAATACGCTTCGACAAGCAATATATCTGGATTTTTATCGTCAGATATCATGAATTATAATTTTAAAGATTGAGTCCCGGAAGGATTTAAGTCAGATTGAATTTTAATTTGCTTAGGCCATTTATCCAAAATTTTAATCAGAGTCTGTTCTCCTGCTGGAATATTCTTTTTCAGGAGAGAATTCCCTTTTGCATCTAATACTTGATAGGTATCTGCTTCAGAACCCAGATTACTAATCCGAATGCAATTGCCCAATTCTTTGCTTTCAATTACCTCAGAAGTAAAAAATGCAGGGTAAAGGGAAGAGGATCTGAATGCCTTATATCCAGGGGCGTTTTGCCAACTTCGTGCAGAATCAGGATAATGCTCCAAAATCCCCATCCATAAAATCTTCTGAGTAGTATCGGATTCGAATATTCGGGAGATTTGTCCCATAAAAGTCATGAGTTCTCCTTTTTCACAGACTTGTACGCCCCCTCTACCCATTGATTTCTTGGGAAGAGTATCCTGAAATTGTAACATATGTTGCCAGACTATTTTTGAATCATCCTCAGGCTTTTGAGGTAATTTCAATTCTAATAAAGAGGAATATTTTACAGTTGGATTGTAACTGTTATTATTAAACATCAGGACATTTCCATTGGGGCTAAATTGCACAGAATGTTGACCGGAGAAAGGGCCTAAGATTCCCTCCACTTCCCGGATACCAGGCTTGGGAATAGGCCGATTAGATACAGGTGGTTGACCTGCTTCGCCTAAATTCTCCAATTTACCAGGCTGAGAGGTTGAATTAGCGGGAACCACTGGATTACGAGGCGAACTCAGGGCAATCTTTTTTTTATCACTTCTTTCATTGATACCATTTAAACTTAAAACATTCTCTGCTGAGGGCATTCTGGTATATACAATTCGACTTAAATCTTTCATACTAACTAACAAGTCTCTTGTTTGAATATTGTAAGCCACCGAATTAATGTGCCCATAACAGGCATTATCTTCTAAACTCAGGTATTTATCCGACTCCCAAATCCAATTTATTTTTCCAGTTCTTGACATATTAAGCACAATCTGAGGATATTTTCTGGCAGATCCTGCCCCCATGTTTAACTCTTTAGATTCTGGTCTATGTTTAATATCAGCCACCATAAGAAGAGAGCCATCCTGTAGGCTTTCAAAATGATGGTGAAAAGTCAAATAGGGAAACAAAGGATTTTTCCAACCCGCAGTATGTGCGTCAAAAAGGGTATCCATTTCCGGAGAAATCAGGACAGCTCTGCCATAGGGAGATAATACAGAAATCAGGCTGATATGGCCTTCCCGGGTCATGCGCATATCCATAATCCTTCGGCTTTCTGAATCGGATTGATAAAACCAGATTAGATTCCCTTTTCGATCCCAAGCAGCAGCAGGGTTATCAATAAAATAGATTGCTTCTCCCGCTCGCTCCTGAGTTATTCTCAAACGATAGTTTAGTAAATAATCGGGAATGGGTGCCAAGCTAAATTTCATTTCAGGAGAACTATACAGGAGCGTATTGGTCTGATCATAGGCTTGATACTTCCAAACAACACTATCGCCAAAAGTAATGCCATTCTTTACCAAAGTTCCGGGGGCCTGAAGGGTAATCCTATTCCAATCTAAAGTAGAGCTATTCGCATTCTCCTTTTTCCATAAAATTTTATAAGATATCGCTGTCGAAACAGAGGGAAACCTAAACGGAATCTGAATTCCATAGAGAACCTGGTTGGGGGCAGGGGAAATTGGCTTAGAATCCTGAGCCCAAAGGTTCTGGAAAAACAGGCACAAACAACACAGTAGAGAAATTTTTGAATACATCGCGGAAAACAGTTCTGAAAATTAAAGCAAAATTATTATCTTTGTTAAGGAAATTATATCTCAATTGATATTATTGTACATGAAAAAATCAATTACCTCATTTAAACTGATCATTTGTCTCATCCTTTTTGGCTTTATTTTTAATCCTGAAAAGGGTTTTGGGCAATGTCTGATTGGGACTGCTCCTTTAACGGACTGTTTTTTAGAGGACATCTCAGATGTTACCATTGGCTCAATCGCCAACACATCTGGAGGATGTGATGATTATTATGATGGTCATACCTATTTTTTAACTCCCTCTTGGACGGTAGTTAAAGGTCAAACCTATCCATTTTCGGTAACTCATGGACTTTTTGCTCAAGAATGTGCCATTTGGATTGACTATAACAATGACGGTCAATTTGGAACAACAGAGATGGTTTTTTCCTCCAATGGTACTACTCTTACCCATACAGGAAATATAACGATTCCCCTATCGGCAGCTACAGCAACCGTGCGGGTGCGGGTGCGCTCAGTGGATGCCATTCCGTTTCAATCGAATGAAGCATGCATTAATGTGCAGTATGGAGAGACGGAAGACTATAATATGACCATTCAGGCCCCTCCTCCATTGGATATTGGCGCTACTCTGTTGAACAGCCCTTCTCAATTTAATTGTGGCGGGACTTACCCAGTAATTGTAACCATTCAAAACTATGGGAGTAATACCCTAAATTTTGCCACAAATAATGTTACCGTGAGTGGTTCTGTATCTGGCACCAACCCTACCACATTTACTCCAGTTGTCATTTCAACGGGTACTCTTGCCCCTGCCGGAACTCTGAATGTAACCCTGTCCGCTTCCTACAATATGACGGCATTAGGTACCTACACTTTTAATGCCAGTGCCACTACCCCTGGTGATGGTAATACATTGAATGACGCCATGTCTGCTTTGCCTATTAATGTTTCGTATGTCAATACTTTCCCCAATACCGTAAACTTTAGTGCCATCCCTAGTCCGCCTTACCAAGTGCAGCAAGTCTCTGGTTCCGGTAACTGGGGTATTCAATTCACAGCAATGACCAATCCTACATTGGCGCCTGTTATTGGCACCGGTATGGCATTCTTTGGAAGTTATAATTTCCAAAATGCAGTTTCCAGATTAATCACGCCCTGTTATGATTTTACCGGAATGTGTAATCCTGTTTTGGAGTTTTGGATGTCTCAGGACGATGGATTTCCCACATTTAGAGACTCCGTTGCAGTTAAGGTTTCGACTAATGGAGGACAAACCTATAGCTCATCCCTTTTAAGGGCAGAGCGCTATAATGTTTCATTCACCACACCAGGATGGAGATTGTTTACGGTTCCTCTTTCGGCTTATGCTAATCAAAGCGGTGTTCGAGTAGCCTTTGAAGCTTATAGTGTCTTTGGAAATAATATCGGAATTGATGCCGTTATAGTAAGAAATGATACAATGGCCAGAATTTCAGGCAGTTCAACCATTTGTTCAGGTAGTTCTGCCAATCTAAGCGTAAACCTGACGGGGAACAGCCCATTTAGCCTCACCTATACAAATGGAGTAACCCCAGTAACAATTACCGGCATAACGGCTAATCCATACATCATTACCGTAACGCCCACGGCAACCAGAACCTACACCATCACAGGGGTTTCAAATGCTTGTGGCTCTGGTTTATTTACAGGTAGTGGAGTTATTACAGTACAGTCCTCTCCCACCTCCACATTAAGTGGTAGTCAAACAGTTTGTGCTGGAGCTCCTGCTAATATCTCAGTAGCTCTAACCGGAACAGGTCCTTGGAATATAACTTGGACCAATGGAACAGCAAATAATAATGTCAATGGGATCAATACCAACCCTTATGTAATTACTGTCAACCCCACTGTAACGGCTACTTACACAGTCACGGCGCTTTCAGATGCCATTTGTACCGGAACAAGCTACACCGGTAGTCATGTTATTGCGATAACTCCGGCACCTACTGCAAACATGACAGGATCCAATACTATATGTCCTTCTACAGCAACCAATATTGCAGTAGCCTTAACCGGGCAATCACCGTGGTCTATCACTTATACCGATGGAGTAACCCCTGTTACCATCACGGGAATTACTTCTGTGCTTCGCTTAATAAGCGTAACTCCGAGCGCCAATACCACTTATACTCTGACTAATGTTAGTAATACTTGTGGGGCAGGATCGGTTTCTGGGACAGCGGTAATTGTGGTCAGTAACATAGCAACGGCAACCCTCTCTGGAGGACAAACGATATGCGCAGGTGGCAATGCGCAACTATCCGTAAACTTTGGAGGAGCTTCTCCATTTAGTTTTACTTATACGAATGGAACTACTCCTGTAACGGTTCCCGCCATTACGGCCAACCCATACACCTTTACGGTTACCCCAAATGCTTCTACAACCTACAGCTTGACGAGTATGTCGAATAGCTGTGGAGCGGGATTGGTTTCTGGTACAGCGACAGTCATAGTAAACAATAACCCTGCAGCCTCTTTAAGCGCCCCAGGATCTGTATGTGCGGGTAATGGAGTTGCCCTAACAGTAAATCTCACCGGAAGCAATCCTTGGAACCTCACCTATACCGATGGTACTACTCCTCAAAGTGAGACCGGTATAACCTCCTCTCCGCACATTTTCTCCGTTACTCCACTTGCCGGAAATACCTACACGATAACAGGATTGACAGATGCCTTCTCTTGTAATGGCACGAATCTGGGGGCTCCAGTATCCATAACGGTCAATTCCTTACCTGCTGTAACTCTTGCTGCCAGTCAAACTATT
>JBEIHC010000087.1:0-12345 GCA_040381555.1 Bacteroidia bacterium | reverse complement strand
TCTGTGAACCATAATAATCTAATCTGAGAGAATCTACCATGGCAGGACTTGATTTCACTGCCAGGATTTTTTGAAATTCTGTATCTAGGTAAAAGACGGTTCTGTCCATTGCGGCTTTACCTTCTTCAGTAATTTCTTTAATCAGTTCGCTCATGTTTGGTTTGTATTTATCCGTAAAAATAGGATTTTTTTCCCTCAACAAATCAAGATACCAACGTACCTACAGGTTCCCCGGCCACAATTCGCTTTAAGTTTCCGGAGGTGTTCATATTGAAAACGATGAGGGGAAGGTTATTCTCCTGACACACTGTAAATGCTGTCATATCCATCACATTGAGGCGATTCATCAATACATCTCCGAAGGAAATGGATTCAAATTTTTTGGCTTCAGAATATTTCTCTGGATCAGCAGAATAAATGCCATCTACTCGAGTGCCTTTCAATACTACATCGGCATCAATTTCAACAGCACGAAGACTGGCAGCGGTGTCGGTTGTGAAAAATGGATTTCCGGTGCCGGCTGCAAAAATCACTATTCTGCCTTTTTCCAAATGACGGATGGCTTTCCTGCGGATAAAGGGTTCACACACTTTATTGATTTCCAAAGCAGATTGCAATCGGGTGGATACCCCTACCTGCTCCAATGCATCCTGTAAAGCCATGCCATTGATGACGGTAGCCAGCATGCCCATATAATCTCCGTGGGCACGATCCATTCCGCCAGCTTCTCCCTGCACGCCCCGGAAGATATTTCCCCCTCCGATTACGATTGCCAATTGTACTCCGGTTGACGCAACATCCGCTATCTCTTTGGCAAAGGCAGAAATAACGCCCTGGTCTATGCCGAAAGCCTTTTCTCCCATTAAGGCCTCTCCACTTAGTTTGAGTAAAACTCTTTTATACTTCATGATATACTGTTTTTAGGTCAAAAAAAAGAGAGAACCAGAAGTTCTCTCTTTATTTACTTTATTATCGGGCTCCTAGTTGAACCCTTTTAAATCCAACTACTTTCAGGTTGGGATTCGTTTCTTTCAAAAATTGTGCGACTGTTTTGGAAGCATCTTTCACAAAATCCTGATTGAGCAGGGTATTTTCTTTATAGAACTTGTTCAATTTACCCAAAGCAATTTTTTCCAGCATTGCCTCTGGCTTTCCTTCTTGGCGGGCTTGCTCTTTTCCAATTTCAATTTCTTTCTGAACGATGGTAGCATCTACTCCGTCTTGATCTACTGCAACTGGATTCATGGCTGCAATCTGCATCGCAATATCCTTCCCAATGGCATCTAGGTTAGCTCCGTTGGTACCAGCAAATCCAACCATAACGCCGAGTCTTGCTCCTGGGTGAATATAGGTAATGACAGTTTCAGCTTCTAAAGTCTGGTAGCTACCAATTTCAATTTTCTCCCCAATTTTCCCTACTGTATCCAACATCATATCGGATAATTTCAGGCCATTATGGCTCAAAGCCAATAAATCTTCTGGAGAAGCTGGGTTGGCATCAATCGCAACCGTCAATAGGTTCTCTCCATATCCTAAAAAGTCAGAATTTTTGGCCACAAAGTCAGTCTCACAATTTAATTCTAGGATTACCCCTTTGCTACCGGTTGACTTAGCTAAAATGGCTCCTTCACTGGCAACACGGTCTGCACGAGATGCGGACACCTTCTGACCTTTTTTACGAAGCAATTCAATGGCTTTATCAAAATCCCCTTCGGCTTCCACCAAAGCTTTTTTACAATCCATCATTCCTGCGCCTGTTTGCTGGCGGAGTTTGTTCACTTCCTGTGCTGAAATATTCATAATATCTGTGTTAACGATTTAGAGGTCTTAGACAAATCCGGTGCAAAATTAACCCAATTTCCGAGATTCTGCAAGGAGGATTATTTTGATATATCGAAAAATATTTTTAAGTTTGTCAAAATATGGGAACGCCAGCAGAAGAAAATTACCTCAAAGCGGTCTATAAACTTTCCGAAAAAGACCAGTCTGTCAGTACCAATGACCTGGCACAAATCCTTGGAACCAGCCCTGCATCCGTAACGGATATGGTTAAGCGATTAAGTGAGAAAAAACTCCTCAACCATCAACCCTACAAAGGCGTTCGACTCACCAATACGGGAAAAAAAATGGCCTTGGAAATCGTAAGAAAGCACCGACTATGGGAAGTTTTCTTGGCAGAAAAATTGAGTATCAGTTGGGACTCCATCCACGACATAGCAGAACAGCTGGAGCATATACAGGCTCCCGAATTAATTCAAAAACTCGATGCCTTTTTAGGATTCCCCCGGTTTGACCCACATGGAGATCCTATTCCGGATGAGTCCGGCGTTTTACTAGAGCGAAAAACCATTCTTTTGGGACAAGCAAAACCGGGAACTCATTTAAGAATTGCAGGTGTTTTACTGCATAGCTCTGATTTCTTGACTTACCTCGATAAACTAAACCTGAAAATTGGGACGCCTCTGGAAGTGATTGAAATTATGCCTTTTGATCAGTCTATGCTCCTCATTTCCGGAAAACGACAACTGACTCTAAGTGCACGAGTGTGTGAACATTTACTGATGACAGAAGAATGATTTTCGACTACCTTAAAAATATTTTACAAGGAACCCTTTTGTTTTTGAGCTTACTAGGGTTTATTTCCTGCAGTTCAGATACAGCATCTGAAAAAGGGACGAAACCCAATATTCTTGTGAGTACCCTGATGATTGCCGAAGGGGTTCAGAACATCGTTGGGAACCAAGCAAAAGTCAATTGCCTCATGGGTCCTGGAGTAGATCCCCATCTTTTCAGGCCCACAGCAGCAGACCTAACTAAAATGCGTCAGGCAGATGTTATCATTCTCAATGGCTTGCATTTAGAAGGACGCTTAGGGGAAATTACGCAGGCTCTTCAAAAGGAAAAGACCATTCTATTTGTTTCCGATTACATCGACTCCAGCAAGATTCTGTATGAGGGAGCTTATCAGGCAAGTCCAGATCCGCATATCTGGATGGATCCTAGCTTGTGGGCTCAAGGAATGCAAGGAATAAGTATAAAAATCAGCGAATATCTGAAAGGCGATACCACAATTTTGGCAAGAGGAAAACTGTATGCGGATAGTTTGATCAGTTTGCATACACGAATTCAAAATGGCCTGAATGAAATTCCCTCAGAGAGAAGAGTATTGGTTACGGCTCATGATGCCTTCCAATATTTCAGTAGAGCTTATGCTTGGGAAGTAAAAGGATTACAGGGAATTTCTACCGCCAGTGATATTGGAATTCGGGAAGTAAGTGAGATGGTCAACTTTTTAGCTAAGCGCAAGATTCCCGCAGTTTTCCCCGAATCTGCTGTATCCGAAAGAAATTTAGAGGCCGTCATTCGTGCCTGTGCAGCTAAAGGACATACTGTGGCCATTGGTCCAGTATTATTTACAGATGCACCCGGTTCGGAGGGTAGCCCTGAAGGTTCCTATTCCGGAATGCTGATTTCCAATATGAATGCCCTAAGATCTCAATTGCGATGAAGCAGGCTGAAGAAATTCTGAAAATAGAATCAGTATCTGTTTCCTATGGATCTACACTTGCCCTAGGAAAAGTAACTGCCAGTTTACAATCTGGCATGATGACTGCTATCATTGGACCTAACGGAACAGGGAAATCCAGTTTGGTGAAAGCAATTTTTGGGTTGGTTCCTTATGAAGGGAAAATTTCCGTTTGGTCGAAACCCGTGCAGGAAGTATTTTTCAGAATGGCCTATGTGCCCCAGCGTTCACAGGTAGATTGGAAATATCCCGCGACTGTTCAGGAGGTAGTGGAAATGGGTAGGTATCAGCCTGGTTCTTGGAAATTCAGATTGAGCGCTTCGGATAAATCGGCAGTCTCAGAAGCTTTGGAGCAAGCGGGTATCAGTAATTTAAGCAAACGCATGATAGGGGAATTATCGGGAGGGCAACAACAGCGCGTATTTATTGCCAGAGCCTTAGCCCGACAAGCTGAGTTTTATTTGATGGATGAGCCATTTGCCGGTGTGGATGTGCAATCGGAAGAAAAAATCGTCTCGATTCTTCAGCAATTAAATCAGGATGGCAAGACCTTGTTAATTGTGAATCATAATCTGGAACAAGTGCGCAATCATTTCTCTCAGGTCTGGGCATTATCCCCCTCTGGGATTCAAATAGGGCATCCTCAGGAAATTCTTTCTCCCAAAATTGTATGAGCGATTTCTTGACTTTAGGTTGGGTATTGGCTGGTTTAGCTTTAATGGGGGTCGCCTCTGCTTGGACAGGATTGTTTTTGAGTTTGAAAGGAGATGTTTTAAGCGGCGATGTGCTCGCTCATGGCGTTTTACCTGGTATTGCCTTGGGGTTTATTTTTTCGGGTAGTAAAGAAATTTATTATCTGGCTCCCGCGGCTTTTCTCAGTGGTTGGCTAACCCTAGAAGCCCGAGATTGGCTGGTTCGAAATGGCATTCGTTCGGATACAGCAGCTGCCATGGCTTTATCTGTTTTTTATGGATTAGGCATCGTGCTGATGAGTTACATCCGATCTTCGGGTCAAGGCGCACAGTCCGGATTAGACCGATTTTTATTTGGCAGTGCCGCCGCCATTTTACCTGAAGAAATTATTTTTTCCTCCTTATTAGCATTCAGTATATTAGCCTTAATTCGCTGGAAATATCATACCCTGTTTCTTTGTTTTTTTGACCGGGAATGGGCACAGTCCATTGGCTTTAAGCCTCGACAAGCAGACCGATTGATTACCTTAATGACACTGGCTTGTGTAGTAATAGGGGTTCAGATGGCTGGGGTAGTGCTGATGTCTTCTTTTCTGATTGCTCCTGCTATAGCAGCCTCTTCTTGGGTGCGTTCCTTCAAGGGTCGTATTCCTGCAGTAGCAAGCATTTCAGTTCTTTCTATTTTATTGGCAACTTTAATTTCGTTCTATCAGCCTCAAATGCCCACTGGGCCTTGGGTGGTAGTCGTTTTATCCGCATTTGCCTTTTTAGGAATCGCCACAACCACTTGGGTTCGGAAATTATGAGTGATTCAATCTGGATACTCTTGACAGCTTGTTTGGTGGCCATTGTTTGTGCCATTCCTGGATCTATCCTCATGCTACGCAAACAGTCTTTAATGGGGGATGCCCTCTCTCATGCAGTGCTTCCGGGGATTTTCTTGGCTTTTATGGCCAGTAGTTCGAGAACGCCTCTAGTCCTCTTGCCTGGGGCTGCTTTGAGTGGGTGGCTCACAGCTCAGGTCAGTGCTTGGTTGATACAGAAAAAAGGGATTGGCTCAGAAGCCGCACTGGGATTGACCTTCACCACTATGTTTGCCATTGGGGTAATTCTCATTTCTGCTTTCGCCCGCCAAACTGACCTAGATGTAGATTGTGTATTATTTGGGGACATCGTCTGGACTCCCCTCGAAAGAGTTCAATGGAATTCATTTGATTTAGGGCCTGTCGCTTTTTGGTCTCTGAGTGTGGGGCTTATTTTATTTGTCGGATTCATTGGGCTCGGTTGGCGGGCTTGGCAGCTGACTACCTTTGATCCTGCCTTTGCTCAGTCTTTGGGCTATTCCCTCTATGCTTGGCAATCCCTCTTAATGGGTATGGTCTCTATCGCCTGTGTGCTGAGTTTTCGCTCAGTTGGTTCGGTACTTGTTGTTGCTTTTCTTAGCGTGCCTGCTGCAACAGCTTCCTTGTATGCGCGTACTTTGAGAGGACAAATTCTACATGCCTGTCTATGGGCCTGCCTGAGTGCTGTGCTTGGGTGGGCAATTGCACTTCCACTGGATCTCTCTATTTCCGGAGCCATGGCTTGTGCTTCGGCAATTGTCTTTCTAGGAGTTTGGACGGCTCGTCGAATTATCGCCTAGTACTTAGTTTTTCCCCGCTCATTTTAATGCCGTAAAATGCGGCTGTTAATTTGTAATTTTGTATTCTTACTTAAATCGTGAAAAATCCATTCTCACCCGGAACCATAAAAGTTTTTGAAACTCAGGTTAGCTCCGACAAACTCGCCGCATTTGAGGTGGGAGAGGTGCATCCCGTATATTCTACCTTTGCCTTGGGAAAAGATGTAGAGTGGGCCTGTCGCTTGTTTGTATTGGAAATGAAAGAGGCAGGCGAAGAAGGGGTAGGCTCCTTTTTATCGGTTGAGCATTTGTATCCCGCACCTTTACATTCCACCGTTCGAATTGAAGCCATCTTAGTGGAGGTCATAAAAAATGAAGTGGTCTGTACTTGGGAAGCATTTGCCAATGGGCATCTTATAGGGAAGGGAAAGCAGATACAAAAAATTCTGAATAAATCCCGTTTTGATGCTTTAATTCAATCTATCCAACTAAGCTGATGAGCAAGGGAAAAGAAAGTAAAGGCTCGACTGAATTTCGAAACCGAAAGGCTTCTTACGAATATTTTTTTATCGAAACTTGGGTTGCAGGCATTGAATTAAAAGGCACTGAAGTAAAAAGTATTCGAGAAGGAAAAGTACAATTTACCGATGCCTGGTGTTCCTTTTCTGGAAATGATTTATTTATTCGCGATTTGCATATCAATGAATATGAATTTGGCAATCTGCATAATCATGACCCTAAAAGGCCCAGACGCCTACTGCTGAAAAAACAAGAGTTACTTAAGATTAAAAAGAAAGTACAAGAAAAAGGTCTCACCCTTATCCCCGTAAAATTATTTATTATATCCCGAGGATTGGTCAAAATTGAAATTGCCCTAGCTCGAGGAAAACAAACCCATGATAAACGCGACAGCATAAAAGAGAAGGATATTATGCGGGATATGGCGAGAGCGGAGTAGGGGGTAGTGGTTAGTGGTTAGTGGTTAGTGGTTAGTGGTTAGTGGTTAGTTGTTAGTGGTGAGTTATGAATTATGAATTGTTTTAGTTGGTAAATGTAATTATTATTTTTTTTCTGTAAAATCTGCGTAGTGAGACTGAGTTGCAATTATTTATAACAATCTGTGTAATCTGCGGAAAAAAATTATAAATAGTTGTGAATTATGAGTTATGAATTATGAGTTATGAGTTATTTTAGTTGATAAAAATTATTATTTCTGTAAAATCTGCGTAGGGTAACTGAGTTGCAATTGTTTTTGGCTATCTGTGTAATCTGCGGAAAAAAATAATTTTAATCGTGAATTACCCTAAATATTAATCCGCAAATTAATTTCCCCCTCTATTTTTCATTTCGAAATCTTTCATACTCCCGAATATAATCTTTTTCTGAAAACGCCATGGATGCCAGAGTAAGTTGAACCGCGGAGTGTGAGTACTGCATTGTATGCCAGTGGTCAGGTGGCATATACAATCCGACAGAAGGTTTATCCAACAGAAACTCTCCAATCTCACCTTCCTTACTTTCCGTTTGTACCCGAATACTGCCTGCTGCAGCAATCAGAATTTGTTCCAACTCATGATGGGCATGCCTTCCTCGGATAATTTCTTGTGGCGTGTAGTATGTCCAGAAAACTCTTTCTACCCGAAAGGGTAGGCTAGTATTTTCGGCTACAGAAATGTACCCAATCTCAGATTTGCCAATACTTGGAAATTCAATCAGAAAGGGTTTAGGCCAAGTCTTCATACTTAGGATTTTTGAAAACAGCTATTCAGAATCTGGGTGAATTTTCCCTGAGCCTCTTCTGCCATTGATTGAGCAAATGCCGGTACTGGCGCCTCCGCCCAAAGTAAGGTATCTTCCACCGTAATAGTTCCTGGTATTTCTGGCTCAATAAAGGGAATACCTGTTTTTACTTTAATGCGAAAGTGTAGCACATTGCCCTTCCATTCCTCCTGAACCACTTTTACCTTATCTCCATATTGAGCCTTCAGGTTATCTAAAAAAGGCGCCAGTTTTTGAATCGCCTCGGCCTGATTTAATTGATGTGAATATTCCAGTTTCATAGGGTGAAATTACACAGGGACTCTGTACCTACCTAATGCAAGTTTTTTCAGCATTTCCATTCCCCATCAAAATCATGCCTATATTTGATACTCAAATGCTACTCATTCCAAATATCCTGGCCATTGAAACCTCAGGCCCCATTTGCTCCCTGGCTATTTCCGGTAGGGACGAAAGAATTATTGTGCATCAAGAATTGGGCGAAAAAATTCATGGTGAGCGAATTACGGGCATCCTTCAGATTGTACTGAAGGACGCAGGTATTTCTCCCAGTGACTTGGTCGCTGTAGCTGTTTCTGGTGGGCCGGGTTCTTTTACAGGCTTGAGAGTGGGACTTTCTACCGCAAAAGGCTTGTGTTTAGCCCTCGGAATCCCCTTGATGGTTCTCCCAACTTTGGAATGCCTGGGAGCCGAAGCCCTCCGTAGATCGGACGCCTCTCAGGCTTTGATTCTGATTCAAGCAAGGGAGGGAGAATGGTATTCTGCCTTCTGGGGAGATAATGTCTTAGGAGAAGCTAAGGCTCGCACGCTTGAAGAACTCCGGGAATTACTGCCCCAGTTGGGTTCAAAGGCAGTATTGGCTGGCCCTGGTTGTGTAGCTATTGACCTCGATAATAGCTTTATTCAGCAAGGGGAGTCTTTACCTCTCTCTGCAGAATGGGTTTTGAAGCGGGCCTCCCATTATTTTGAAAGAAAACAATTTGATGACTTGGCAACTTCTGAACCCATTTATGTTAAGCCTGTTCGAATTACCCCTAATAAAGGAGTATCCCTGCCCTCTTAATTTTTTTGTTGGGCTTTGTTTGAATACCGTTTTTTAATTTTTACTTATGCAGTCTATGAAACGCCTAAACATTCTCTCCCTGTTTTTCCTACTTACACTCCTTTCATGCGCGGGTGGAGGGGTAATGGAGTTTGATTCTCCTGAACAATACACCCATATTTCGGTATCTGCCGAATCTGCTTCTATGCCAATGGATCCTTTACAGGTGAATGTTTCGGTTCGAAGTCCGGCATTTTCCAAAGAAATGTCCTTAGAAGCTGAGATGAGTAATCTCAGTGCTGCTACTTGCTCTATTAAATGGTTAGATGCACGCACCGCCTTAATTCAACTTCAGGAGCGGGATGAGACCAGCCGTCTGATAGAAGTAATATCCGATTCTACTCAATTGCGCATTCGGGTGGTGAGCTCCAATGAATAGGAAAATTTCACTGCAAGCTCTTCAGGCCCATAATTGGGAAAAATGTGCCGCATTAACCGTGCATTCCCATCAGGTTGATTATTTACAATCTAATTTATTTGTTATGGCTCGCAGTTTATTTGAGCCCATTCAGATTTTTGCCATTTTGGAGGACGCGGAAGTAGTCGGAATGCTGGCCTTATATTGCAAAGGACAGCTATTATGGATTTCTCATTTGATGATAGACCAACAATATCAGGGAAGGGGAATAGGCTGTCAGGTTTTAAAGCTGATTCCCGGAGAGGCTATCCCCAAGAGGTCCTTTGTGGAAATGCGAGCCGGAGTACTGGAGAGCAATCGCTCCGGGCAAGGTTTTTTCCGAAGGGCTGGCTTCGTTCTGCAGGGTCAACTACCCGACGGCGAACTCATTTTTTGCCACTCGGGTGCTGCACCCGATAAAAATTAACTCTGAATATCAGATAGATATAAAAATACATGTACCTACATGTAACAATTTGCTTAAGTTTAATGTATATACATCCAAATAAAAAATAAATATGAAATCAACTTTCAGTAAAATCATCCTTTCCGCTCTGATCTTAGTATCTGGAGCCAGTGTAAGCCTTGCCGGTGGTAATGACAATGCTTACAAAGTCGTATCCGAAAAAAGTGAGGTCAAATGGACCGCCAAAAAGGTAACGGGTGCCCATTTTGGCTTTGTAAAAATCAAAGAAGGCATCTTAGAAGTGCAAGGAAATCAAATCAAAGGTGGAAAGTTTGATATTGATTTGACCACCATGAATGTAGATGATTTGAAAGATCCAGAATACAATGGAAAATTATTAGGCCATTTGAAGTCGGATGATTTTTTCTCCGTTGCGAAATATCCTAATGCTGCTCTAGAATTGAAGTCAGCTAAGAATATAGGCGATGATAAGTATGAGTTGAGTGGTAATTTGACTATTAAAGGTATTACCAAGCCCATTTCATTCCCTGCAACGGTAAAGGTAACTGATAAGAATATTGTAGCAGTTGCTCAAATTACTGTTGACCGCACTTTATATGATATTAAATATGGCTCTGCCAGCTTCTTCGAAGGTTTAGGCGACAAGGCAATTGAGAATACTTTTACCCTAGATGTAAAATTGTCCGCTCAGAAATAATTTAATATATCGACATCCAATGGGAGATTAATTTTAATTAGTCTCCCATTTTTTTTTGAAAAGACTAGAGGCTATTTTAGTCCCTATTTTGAATGGGAAATTCTCTCTATATCATTGATCTAATCTATGGTTTACCCCGATTTTACACTTGTTAACTGGCTCTTGGCATTTTAGAGTGGGTTCACGGGCGATTGATACAATGGGGAAATTTATCATCGGAGATTAAATGACTTATTGGATACTATCTCGCTATCCAAATGTAGAAAATCTGTTAAACCTAAATATATCCGGTATAACAGCCCGATTGCTGGATCGCTGAGCTTATACTGAGCTCCGACGAAGTATAGCCCTAATGTAGAATGAGGGGGCTTATTGAAGTATGTACTGAGCCTGTTCGAAGTATGCCCGGGCGGGTAGTTCGAAGAATACTATTATAGTCACAAAAAGGAATTACCCTCTAAATATTGCGAAGAGCCTGTTATCTTTTAATTTGTCCGACATCAATAGTCTCTTTTTTCGAGAGATGCCTGATTTTCAACGGTATACTATTCATAAGATCTACCTGAATTTCAGTCATCAAAATCGAATCAAAATTAGCTCCTTCTTGAGCGTGAATTTCTTTATATTTAATAATATATTGTATAATCATCCTTTACCTGTATTTTTGTAGCGGGTTCGCCATAAAGCCCTTGCTATGAAATCTACTTTTCCGGAATGTCAAAGTTGCAGTTGTCGGAAGGATAGTATATTTTCTCATTGTGCTCTTGAAGAATTAGAGTCATTAAGTTCTAATAAGTCTTGTACCCTCTACAAAAGGGGTCAGGCAATATTTCAGGAGGGGAATAAACCCTTTGGAATTTTTTGCCTAACAGAAGGCAAAGTAAAAATTACGAAAATAGGGAGTGAGGGTAAGGAGCAGATAATCCGTTTTGCCAAGCCTGGTGACACCATGGGCTATCGGGCACTTCTTTCAGATACTCGATATTCCGCTTCTGCTATAGCCTTAGAAGAATCTAAAGCCTGCTTTATTGCGTCTAATGATTTTAATCAGCTGATTGCTCAAAATTATCTTATAGCCAAGGATATGATGCGTATGCTCTCCAATGCCTTGGCAGATGCGGAAGTTTCCATCGCCCATTTGGCCACCAAACCTGTTCGGGAGCGCATTGCAGAAGCTCTTCTGTTGCTTAAAAAGGTTTATGGAGAAACAGGAGAAAAGGAATTTTCAATCTCTCTTACCCGGGAAGACTTATCCAGTTTGGTTGGCACGGCTAAAGAAACCGCGATTCGTTTTCTTTCTGAATTAAAGGAAGAAGGCGTCATCAGTACCCATGGTTCTATGATTACCATTCTGGATCCGGCCAAACTGGCTAAGATCAGTCAGATGTACGATTAAAAAGCTTTTGAGTATTATTTTGGGGTTTTAGCTTTCAGCGTTTTCCGCTTTTTAAGTTTAGACTTATTTCAAGATAAGTCAATTTTTTATGTCCCGTTTATTTTCCTGTTGAGGTAAGAATTCTTTGTTAGTTATTCCGAAATAGAGCCTCAAAGGTTATTTTTTTTAGTGATAAATATCATTTCAATCCAAAATAAATGCTGCTTACTTTGAATGATCAGGTAGAGTAGGGTAGAATGGAGATTTCTCAGAATTATGTTTTAGAATTAATGCGGGTAGAAGGCCTCATTGCCCGGTATGCTCCTGGCGAATATTTATTCAGAAATGGGGATACTCCACTTTTTGTGTTTTATGTCAGAAATGGATCAATAGTTATTACCGAATCACAATATCCTGAAAAGACCTTGGCTAAGTTCTCTATGGGCAGTATTTTAGGGGTGCAAGAATTAATCTCAGGCGCAGCCTATCGTTTCTCTGCTCTTTCGGAAGAACATTCGGCTCTCCTCACCCTAGATAAAACTAAATTTGATAATTTGTTTCAGTATGATTCTCAATTTCGGATATCTATTGTAAAAATCATTTCCTCCGATCTTATTGATTGGAGAGGACAGTATGAGTAATCCTAGATTCTTCTTTGGGTAAGGAAGTGAATGCTTTCAGTTATGAGTTATGAGTTATGAGTTATGAGTTATGAGTTATGAGTTATGA
>JBEIHC010000086.1:0-12381 GCA_040381555.1 Bacteroidia bacterium | reverse complement strand
TTGAATCCGGTTAGTAATGAAACAGATTGGGAATCTAGCTTTATGGAGCTTTATCCTAACCCTGCAGAAAATACCCTTTGGGTTAAGATTCCTGAATTGGTTGGTGGTGCTTATACTGTAAAAATATTTGCAACAAACGGTAAGGAAATAAAATCTGTAGAAGGAACACTCTCAGGAAATTCGATGCTGACGCTTAGCATTTCTGATTTACCTGTTGGAGTTTATTTTATTCAGTTAAAAGGAGAGAATATTTTCAAAGCCGGCAGGTTTGTGAAGAAATAAAACCTTGCTCCATTAATCAGGAAGAAAATTTCTGAATAGACAAAAAATGCTTTTACGGTTTGTAAAAGCATTTTTTGTTTTAGGAGTAGCTGTTTCCGTTTACCCTAAACCGGGGTTTACCCTAAACTGGGGTTTACCCTAAACCTCCATCAGATACTTTATAGATTTATTTTTATTGGCATTCAAATCATTGCATGCTTTTTATTCGCTTATGCAATAACTCCAAGCATTTAACACAGATAAACATCTGTTTTATAAAGATAAGCATCAGATTTTCGGAGAGATGGTTTTTATATCACATTTTGATAGTATAGGGATGCCGATATACAGTTCTAAAATCCTCCCATTTTGTGTTACTCCGGAAAAAAGAGATAGGTTGCGCTCTAACTTTCTACTTCGTCCATACACACATTCACTAAAAAGAAGAGGATTATAAATAGCCCAAAAAATTGTATCAAGCTATTTTTTTTTTGAGAATTCTCAAGTTTTTTTTCTGATTCACTTTTCACTCTTGAATAAAATCCGAGACTTTCTGAGCTTTTTTGCTTGCGTAGAGGAAATGAAGCCCTAACAAATTACTGCATTTAAATCATTGCACTATTATGGGTGTTTAATTCCATTATCATCATGAACAGATAAGGTTTTTTTAAGGATAGGTTAAAGTTTGGTGTATTGCCTCCATTGTTGAATGATCTGTTTTGTATCAGATATTTGAACCTGCATCTAAACTTCGATCATTGGAACTAATGGAAAAACTTTTCGGGCTAAACATTGTCGGACAATTTATTATGGGATAGCTCTTTAATGCATTGAGCTAAAGGCAAGTCCATTTTTTTGGCAATACTATCGGAGGAAATCCAATTTATTAATTTCCATTTTAATAAATAAGTTTTCCCGATTGAACCTAACCCTTCAACCCCAATCGAATCAGTTGTTCTACTGTAATTGCCTCCCCTGAAGCACGAATAATTTCATCCAACCTTTTCTCCATCTGCGCCTTAGGAAAACCCAGATTTACCAAAGCACGCAAAGCTTCCTCGCGTTGCGTCATGCCGGCGAAGGCAGACAGGGTGGTACCTGATTGTGCGCCCGGAGCCATTTCCCCAGCCAATTTATCTAATTTAATTTTATCCTTTAATTCGAGTATAATACGCGCAGCCGTCTTCCCCCCAATTCCTTTTATACTTTGTAATAATTTCTCATTGGCCGTAACAATGGCATGGGCCAATTCATCCGGTGAAAGCGAAGAAAGCATCATTAATGCGGTATTTCCCCCTACTCCCGATACACTCATCAAATGCTCAAATAATTTACGCTCCCGGACTTCCGAAAAACCATATAACACCTGAGCATCCTCCCGAACCTGCAAATGAGTAAATAATTTTACTTTCGATAATTTCTGTATCGCACTATAAGTATATAAGGATATTTTTACTAAATACCCTACTCCATTGCAATCAATAATTACTGCTGTTGGATCAATCTCTGAAATATTTCCTTCGAGGTGTGCAATCATATCATTTGATTTTCCAATGCATTTGCTTGAGCATCCATTACCGCAATGGCGACCATATTCACAATTTCTCGAACCGAACTTCCTAACTGAAGTACATGTACGGGCTTTTTCATTCCGAGCAAAATAGGACCAACCGCTTCTGCTCCCCCTAATTCCATCATGAGTTTGTAAGAAATATTCCCAGACATTAAATTGGGGAATATTAAGGTATTAGCGCCTTTCCCGGCAAGCTGACTAAAGGGATAATTTTCATCAAGTAAATCAGGACGCAAGGCCAGATTTGCCTGAATATCTCCATCAATTGCTAAGTCGGGATACAGTCTTTGTAATTTCGCGGTAGCCTTAATTATTTTCTCTGTTTCCTCATCAAAATTACTCCCAAAATTAGAGTAGGATAAAAAGGCTACACGAGGTTCAATATTAAATTGACGAACCGCGGTAATAGCTAAGGAAGCTATTTCCACTAATTCGTCTGCCCCTGGATTTTTATTTACCGTTGTATCAGCAAAGAAATAAGGTCCTTTTTTGGTATTGACTAAATACATTCCCGCAACTAGGTGAGATTGTTTTCCAATTACCTCCAGTGCTGGACGAATGGTATTGGGATAAGTTTTGGTCAGTCCGGAAATAAGGGCATCTGCCTCTCCGGATTCAATCATCGCTGCACCAAAATAATTTCTATCCCGCATTCTTTTATGGGCATCATGTAAGGTAATGCCTTTGCGTTTGCGTTTATTCCATAAGACCTCCGCATATCTTGCACGCAAATCATTTTCTTCCATTACATCAATAATTCTGGAGTTGCCTAATTCCAGATGATTCTCGTCAATTAATTCCTGAATTTTCTGGCGATTTCCCAATAAAATGGGTTCTGCTATTTTTTCGGAACAAACAATTTCAGCAGCTTTTAAAATCTTATAGGTATCTGCTTCTGCAAATATGACGCGTTTAGGTTCTTTTCGAGCTTTTTGAATTACATTCCGAATTATTCCTTCATCTTGTCCCAATAATGCTTTCAGAGATTCGGCATAGGCGGCAAAATCCTGAATAGGTTTTTGGGCTACTCCAGAATCCATTGCTGCACGAGCCACAGCTGTAGAAACAACGGTAATCAACCTTGGATCTAATGGCTTAGGAATAATATACTCTCTTCCGAAAACCAGATTCTTTGAGGCATAAGCCCGATTGACCACCTCAGGCACTGCCTCACGAGCCAGTTGGGCAAGTGCTTTTACGGCGGCAATTTTCATTTCCTCATTAATCTGAGTAGCCCGCACATCAAGCGCTCCTCGAAAAATAAAAGGAAAGCCGAGCACATTATTCACCTGATTGGGGAAGTCAGATCTGCCTGTAGCCACGATTGCATCCGGGCGTGCTGCAATGGCAATATCATAGGGAATTTCAGGATTTGGATTGGCCATTGCAAATACGATCGGATCAGAAGCCATAGACCGTACCATGTCGGCATCCATAATATTACCAGCCGAGAGTCCGACAAAAACATCGGCATCGACAATAGCATCTCGCAAGGTTTTTAGTCCTTTTCTATGGGTAGCAAAAAATTGACGGGTTTCATCTAAATCATTACGCTCTTGATCCAGAACACCGTTAATATCCAACATCACTACATTCTCTATTTTAACCCCTAAGCTGAGATATAATCTTGTACAGGAAATAGCAGCAGCTCCTGCACCACTTATCACAATGCGAATATCTTCCATCTTTTTCCCCGCCACAAACACTGCATTAAGTAAAGCGGCAGAAGAAATAATAGCCGTGCCATGCTGATCATCATGCATGACCGGAATTTTCATTTCTTCGCGTAATCTTCTCTCAATTTCAAAACACTCCGGTGCTTTAATATCCTCCAGATTGATTCCTCCAAAAGTGGGCTCTAAGGCTTTTGCAATAGTTACAAATTCATCCGGGGTAGTAGCATTAATTTCTATGTCGAATACATTGATGCCGGCGAATTTCTTAAATAAAACCGCCTTCCCTTCCATCACAGGCTTGGAGGCTTCGGGGCCAATATTTCCTAAACCCAATACAGCAGTTCCATTGGTCAAAACGGCAACCAAATTACCCTTAATGGTATAATCATATACTTTCAAGGGATCAGCAGCAATTTCTAAACAGGGCTCTGCTACACCGGGGGAATAAGCCAAGGAGAGATCCCTTTGGGTGGAGACATTTTTCGTTGGAATGACTTCAATTTTTCCGCTCGGATACCGGCTATGGTACAAAAGGGCATCTTCCTTTTTAATATGAACGCTTACAGTAGTTTTTTGAACTTCGTTTTTAATCTTTTCCAATGTAGTATCTGTTAATTTAAGCCTGCAGGAAACGCACAAAGCATTCCGACCATTATGAAGGTATTGAGTACCCATCCAACTTTTGCTGGGAAGAAGCGATATCGCAGCCAGTAGTATGCCTGGTAAACCGACAGCAAACTAACTAGACTCATACAAATCCACCAGCCAATAGAGAGATTCAATTCCAATGTTGGGGAAAGTAACATGAGGGAAAGGCCTAAGGCTATCCCCACCCAAAAGAGGTAATTTTTTCCCGTCAATCCTCTACCATATCGAAAGGCGACAATTAGGAAAAAGCCATATAAAAACATCAAAATACTCACAGGGTAAAATTACAGCAAATCCGCTTGTGGCGGGAGAATAAATTCAGAGAATGAATACTAAAAAATAATCAAGCCTCTGTCAATTCACCTCTCAAGTTTTTGCCTGCCAAGCTGCGAATCAATTGAAAATCTTGAGACTGAGCACAAAGCCAGGATAATTTGGTTATGGCTGCTTCAGGGGTCATGTCTCTACCACTTATTACCCCCAAACTACTTAGGTGCCGACTGGTTTCGTATTTACCCATTTCAACGGTACCTTCCTCACATTGAGTGATGTTTAATAAAACAATTCCCTTTTCGGATGCCTTGGCAAAAATATCAAAGAGCCAAGGACGAACAGGCAAATTGCCGGCGCCAAAAGTTTCGAGGACAACTCCCCGCAATCCTGTAGTACTAAGCAAGGCCTCCACCCATTCAGCCTGTATTCCCGGAAAAAACTTAATAAGTCCTATTCTGCTTTCCCAACGAGCCTGAACCTGGAAAGGAACAGTTGGAGGAGGCAAGAAATTTTCAGGATAATACCGGATAGATGTGCGAGCTTCAGCCAACAAAGGATAATTCGAGGAAACAAAAGCTTCAAAGCGTTGCACACTTTTCTTATGGGTACGATTACCCCGAAACAACTGGTAATCAAAATAGATGCATACTTCTTGTAATGTCTTGGGTGCCGTTGAAGCAATTTCTATACTGGTGATTAGATTTTCCTTAGCATCTGTTCGAATCTCACCTATAGGCAGCTGAGCCCCCGTCAGAATAACCGGTTTACCCAGTCCTTCTAGCACAAAGGATAGAGCGGAGGCAGTATAAGCCATGGTATCGGAACCATGCAAAACGACAAAACTATCGTACTCAGCGTATTTTTCTTGGATTACTTGAGCGATGTCAGCCCAATTTGAGGCATCCATATCTGAAGAATCCAACAAAGGACTGAAGGAATAATACTCAATTTCACAACGAAATCGAGTTATTTCCGGCAATTGCCCTAGTAGGTTTGAAAAATCAAAAGGAATAAGGGAAGAATCCCCAGGAGCCTGAATCATCCCAATAGTTCCGCCTGTGTACAGGATCAGAAGCCGATGTTCAGCCATACCTATTGGGGGGAATAATTACTTCTTGATAAAATGGTAGGTAAATCCAAAATTAAACCCATACACCAATAAGGCTGTTTCCGGGCGATTATCTGGATAATAATTTCGAATTAACAGGCGATTGAGCTCGCGCTCATAGTATTGAGCACTTTTCTTTTCTATGTCCATGATGCCATTCTCAATACGAGCATTTAAGTTCAGATATAATTGACGGGTCAATCGAACATCTGCTCCAAGACCTCCTACCAAACTCCAAGACCATTGATTGTATAAATCTTTCGTTTTAGGATAGTTAACATTGGGGTTATCCGCAATAAAACGATAATCATCATTATAGAATCTTGCCTTCGTCATATAGGCCAATTGAATTCCCCCATACACGGACCAGACTACTTTTTTGACTGGACGAGTGCTGTATCTTAACATCACAGGCATTTTAATTTGATAGAGAAAAATGTTGTTTTTAATTGCTCTATCTAACCCTGTATTACCGCGAGTAAATCTTTGACCTTGAACCGAATACAAAACATTAGTCATCACTCCCAGGCGATTATTAAAATTCAATCCCCCGGTAATTCCTCCTTGCATCCCCCAAGTTGTCTGATACTTAAAGACAGATTCAATGGTGTCTATGTCAGATTGATTCAACATCCAGGAATTCAAGGGGCTCACAGTAAACCCAACTTTAAATCCTTTTTGTGCCCATCCCTGAGAAACAGAAAGCAATAACAATACAATACCAATCGGCAGGATTTTCTTCATCCTTAATTTTTTGTCAAAAATACTAAATTTTCGGAAAGGGCAAGCCGGTATATCCTCAGGAACGAAAAGGTTTCAAGATTCTACCTGTCAGATCCTTGATTGTATCATTTAAATCCAAGGAAATTTTGAGTCCCCAAGTTAGCCCCCCAAAAACGCCCACAAAAATCAAACTTCTGAGTAAAACATCCTGAATTACAGGTATCAGGTACTGCCAGTTGGATGGAACTTGAGATAAAATAAGCTCAGGAAGAAAACGAATTGTCGGAATCCATTGATTTAGAGTGAGGGCAAGAATAAAAATCCCAACTAATTTGAGCGTATTCCACTGAAAGGGTTGCAGGTGAAATTTGCGCCAGACAAAAACCAGCATAAGCAAATTATAAATAAACAAAGACAATGCAGTGGCAAAAGCAGCTCCATTCACTCCGTAAATAGGAATAAATATCCGGTTGCTCACAATGGCTATAACAGCCAAAAAAGCCATTAAGTACAGACTAAATTTATAATACTTCGAATTATTGACCATAATCCCATTGATGGAAGTGGCCAAATCAAATAGCTTACTCAAGCCAATCCAAAAAATTACATACTTTCCGGCAAGGAATTCATTTCCACGAGGCATGATGGCAAAAACATTTTCGACATTAATCCAAATTCCGCCAAAGAGGAAACAACCAGCAATCAGTTGAGTGATAGAAGTTTTCTGATACAGAGAATGCAAAGTCTGCCGATCATCCTGTGCGACTGCCTCGGCAACAATTGGAGCGCTGATTTGCATCATAGCGCGCATCGGTATTTCAATTACTACCGCCATAGACATAGCAATGGTATAAATTGCCACCGATTCCAGCCCCACCATTTCACTCAGCATAATCTGATCTACCCGGGTAATCAAGCTGGAGCCCACACCGCCCAAAATAATAAAGAAACTATAAGCGGCCATTTGCTTCAACAGAGCCGGTGTTGCAAATTTCCAATCCGGAACCAGATGCCATCTCCCCAATTGTAATAGGTAAATTATCAGGAGAAAAGTGCCAATGCCATAAGACCCTCCGAATATCACCAGAAACATATCAAACGAAATCACCCCATACCCATAGAGCACCACTGCTAGGCTGGCCATGAGTTTCAAGCCAAGCTCTCGAATAATCCGGGGAGTAGTGATGCGCTGAAACAAACTGGACCAAGACTCCAATAAGAGAGAGAACATCATAAAAAAAGCCATGGGAATAAGCCAATGAGCATGCAAAACCAGCAAGGGCGATTGAGCTTGATAGGGTGCTAATATTTGTTCTCGAAATAAAACCCATACCCCCAAAAAGAGGATAAATCCCAATCCAGGTATGAGCATCATCCAAACCATGAGGCCCCGATGATTTTTTTCATCATCCCGAAACTGCGGAAAAAAGCGAATGACAGTGTTGCTCATTCCCAGTTGGCAAAAAACGGAAATGAGTGAAGCTGTACCAATCAGAACCGATATAAGACCTATCTGATCTTTCTGCAGAAAAATCGGATAAATAACCATGAGATTCAGGTAACCAATCAATATCCCCACATAGGAGACAAGGGTGCCCTTAATTCCTTGCCTTTTGATTATACCCATGGGCTAACTACAAAGGATGGAAATCTCACCAAAATAGTATTCACTAATCTACTGGAACAACCCAGCCAAAACGATCTTCCGATTTACCAATGCGAATATCATTCAATTCCTGAAGAAGCCAGTTACTAATTTTTCTTTCAGATACCGGAGGTAAGGTAAGCGTTTTATCTTCATGTTGCAATTTCGCAATGGGAGCGATGGTCGCCGCTGTTCCTGTTCCGAATGCATCCATTAATTTACCTTCTTGAAACGCTTTCTCCAAATCATCCAGACTGACATCATTTTCTACCGTTTCAATTCCTTTTTCTCGGCAAAGTTTCAGCACACTATCTCGCGTGACGCCTTCCAGAATACTTCCTCTCAATCGGGGCGTAACGACAGTGTCACCGATAACGAAGAAAACATTCATAGCTCCGGATTCTTCAACTAGGGTTCGAGACTTTCCATCCATCCAAAGAACATTATGGAAACCTGCCTGATTGGCTTCACGGGTTGCCAGCATAGAAGCAGCATAGTTACCAGCAGCTTTAGCAGAACCGGTGCCGCCTTCAAATGCTCTTACATATTTTTTCATCACCAGAATATTGACCGGCTCAGTATAATAGGGTCCAACCGGGCATAACAAGATGGCGAAGCGATAAGTATCCGAAGCACGAACGCCTAGGAACTCATCGGTTGCAAAATGGACCGGACGAATATACAAAGCTGACCCAGGCAGATTGGGAATCCAATCTTTTTCGATACGAATCAATTCTTTAAGTCCTTCCATAAACAAAGACTCAGGTATTTCAGGCATACAAAGCCGCTGGGCAGAACGATTCAGCCGGCGGAAATTATCCATCGGGCGAAACAATACAGCCTTGTCATCCTGTGTACGATAAGCTTTTAATCCTTCAAAAATACTTTGCCCATAATGAAGTCCGGAAATAGCCAGGCTCATGGGCATGGGGGCAAAAGGCAAAATACGAACATCCTCCCAGGCTTCATTTCGGTAATCCGCAACCAACATGTGGTCAGTGAATTTTTTTCCGAAAGGAATATCTGAAAAATCCGTCTCTGCAAGACGAGAATGCGTAGTGCGCGTAACCTGGATGGGAAAGGAGGTTTGTATCATTCTGTGTATTTTAACTACTTATTCAGCACTTACAACTTCTATATCAAAAAACAGGGTAGCATTAGCAGGAATAGAACCTACCCCTCGGGCACCGTAACCCAAATTAGCTGGAATCTTCAATACCCCTTTTGAACCTACCTTGAAAAGACCAATGCCTTCATCCCAACCTTTAATTACCTGGCCAACACCTAAAGTAATTTCAATTGGTTCGTTGCGGTCAAAAGAACTATCGAATTTGGTTCCATCTGGCAAATAACCTTTGTAATGAACTTTTACTTTCTTACCCGATTCAGGCAACTTGCCCGTTCCTTCCTGAATTACTTTGTACCCTAAGCCACTCGGCAAAAAGGTAAAACCAATATCCATTTTAGCAGATTTCCATTTTAAAAAGGAACCTACTAGAAAAGCCATATCCATTCCGTCTAAAGAGGGATTACCTTTGGCAGTTTCCGCTAAGGTAGCTTGAGAAATTTCTGATATCACTTTCACCTTCATCGGAGCTTTTGCTTTGGCGGAAGGAAAATAAAAACAAATATCAGAAGCGGCAGAAAACTGGACACATCTGCCGGCAAATCCAGCATCTGTGTAACAATAATCTGGTTTCATTCCAGGATCTGAAGGACATTGATCGCATTGTGCCAAGGCGTAAGAGCCTGCAAACAATACAGTTAAGGCGAAAACGAATAGGTGTTTCATATTTTTTTTAGTGTACTAACGATAATTCCGGTATCAAATTTGCCACATTCAGACGAACTGCCCAAAATTATTTGGCATAATTCGTGAATTACTCCGTTTTACCTGATAACTTTACCTTGTCTTCAACTTTATGAACTCTATCAAAATTCCAGTTTTCCTGCTGATTTTCGTATCAGCCATTTCCTTCAGTTTCGCGCAGGGGGAATTTAGCATCAACCGCTCTGTAACGGTTGAAACCATCAAAAACGAATCCCTCAAACCCAAAAAAGAAGTTTGGGTACTGGATTTTTGGGCGTCCTGGTGTGGGCCTTGTATGGCTTCACTCCCCCATTTAACTTCCGTCTATAATAATTATAAGGACAAGGGAGTGAAATTAATCAGCATTTCTCACGATCGTACCCAGGACGCTTGGGAAAGAACTGTTACCCGAATGAAAATGGACTGGCCCCAAATATTTTTAGGTCCTGGGGTAGATCAAACTTATCTGAATGAAAAATTCCCTCACCCCTATATCCCTACTGTATTCGTAATTGACAGAAAAGGGCAAGTAGAGAAAGTGGGCAATGTGTATGAATTAGAAAAATACTTAGATAAAGCACTGAAGAATTAAACCTCATAAACGAGTAAAAAAAACGGGAAGTAAATCTTCCCGTTTTTTTTTACTCAATTTTCAGTTTCATAATTCGATTAATCGGCCCTGGACAATGGGCTTCATGACATTTAACACAGGAAACAATATACCGATTGAATACCGGTTTGGGGTTCTTTGCCTGAAAAACCTCTTGCCGCAATTTCTGATTCAAACTGGCAAATACTGTAAAATCTTCTGTAATCTCATCCGGATCGGTGGCCTGAGTGGTGCACATATCAGGGATTGAATCGTGAAATCCTGGTAACGCTCTTTTTTCAGAAATGAATCTCTTCAGAATCTTTGCCTCTGCTTCCAATTGAAACATAGTAGCCCGCATTCCAGGCTTTGGGTTCATTTCCTGCCAAAGATGGCTGAAAGAAACACCGGAAAGCAAGACGAATAGAATCCCTAATTTCATTTATCTTTGAGAATCAAGCCAGAGGCCTCAAAATTGAGACTATACTCTGGATTTTGGATAGTTTCGACTTCGGACTCAGGTTTTCCTTCTTCCCGAGCAACTTTCCTCAATTCTTCTATGGAGGTAGAATCTATAAAAGCTCTGCCCTTCATTATTACAGCTTTACCTTCAATGCCAGTGGGCAAGGTAAATGCCTTGTCTTTATAGGTTACCATTACCAAAGAGCCTGAAGAGGATTGCACTTCTAACCAACAACCTTCACTATGGCAGGCATTTTCGACAACTCCCGAAATTGTAGCTGAAAATTCTTTTTCGGTTATGAAACGATTAACCAAAGAATCGACACTAATTGCTTCAGATTCATTGAATGTTTCCCCATAATTACCTGAACCACTGCAGGCAACAAGGAAAAAAATTGGTATCAACAGAACAAACTTTATCATTATTTTACAATTACCCCCTTAGCCTCGAAAGCAAGCTCTTTTTTAGGCTTCGTGATTTTTTTAATTTCTTCTGCGGATTTTCCGGCATCTTCAGCATAGTGTTGCAACATAGCAACACTGGTTTCGCGATACCAGGCAAATCCATCCATAATGACTGTTCGCCCAGAGATATCTTTGGGGACAAAGAATTCATAATCCTTAAAGGTCACACGGATGGTTCCACCTTCAGGACGCATCAATTCCATCCAACATCCTTTCTTTTGACAAACAGACACAACCGTTGCCATAACTTTACAGGGAAATTTCTTTTGTCCCTCAGCTCCTTTAATCATTTCATCTACTGTAATGGCGCCTTCTTCCGTGATGGGCTCGCCAAAAGACTGGGCTTTTAACATTCCAGATGCCAAGAACAATAGGCTTATAAAAATCAGATAAATATATTTCATACCACAAAGGTACGGAAAACAGGAAAATTAGCGGGTGCTTCTCCATTTTTTGGGAGCGCCTAGTGGATATCCCCGCAGATTGCGCAGATTTGACCGGAATAATGGAAGGTTTAAGATCGCTCCGCAGATTAATAAGACAGGTTGCATTATAACATCCTTGAGAGATATAGGATAATTAAGGTAGATAGAGCAAAAAAAATTATCGTTTCAACTCCGAATAAAACCAATAAACCTATTGAGCAATCTTTAACTCGCTCCATTCTATCTGCGAGGCAAATCTGCGCTACAATTATTCTATTCATATCTGTGTGATCCGCGAAAAAAATAATGTTTCAGAAAATATGTCCCCGCAGATTGCCCAGATTTGAATGGAATAATTGAAGGTTTAAGATCGCTCCGCAGATTAATAAGATAGGTTGCATTATAACATCCTTGAGAGATATAGGATAATTAAGGTAGATGGAGCAAAAAAATTTTATCGTTTCAACTCCGAATAAAACCAATAAACCTATTGAGCAATCTTTAACTCGCTCCATTCTATCTGCGAGGCAAATCTGCGCTACAATTATTCTATTCGTATCTGTGTGATCCGCGGAAAAAATAATGTTTCAGAAAATATGTCCCCGCAGATTAATAAGACAGGTTGCATTATAACATCCTTGAGAGATATAGGATAATTAAGGTAGATAGAGCAAAAAAAATTATCGTTTCAACTCCGAATAAAACCAATAAACCTATTGAGCA
>JBEIHC010000085.1:0-12736 GCA_040381555.1 Bacteroidia bacterium | reverse complement strand
TCCATGGCAGCGTAAAAATCTTCCGCTTCTTTTTGAGTAACCCCTTCGTAATAATTTCCGGCAGAGGTTAAGAGTAAATCTGAATTCGGATCTTTATTTACGCGCTTTGCATCCACATTGGGGTCAAATAAAATGGGGGTTAGAAAAGAAATTAAGTCTTCTACAGACTGACCTTCATCCAAAGGCAATGACTGGGCATTTGAGCTTTTCACCAGCTGGGCAAAATACTCGGGAGAAAACTCCGGAGTGAACTTCATTGTTGAATAATGGTGGTGAATACCATTGGAAAACCATACTCGTTTGGTGTAAACCATAAACTGATCCCATTCGGTGCCACTTTTTTCACCTGAGTAGGTTTCAACAATGGTCTCCAAAGTTTTCCGAATACGAAGATTGTGTTTATAATTTTGGTCCCAGATAATATCCCGACCACTTAAAGCCGCTTCAGACAAATAGTAAAGTAACTCTTTTTGTCGCGGATTTAACTCTTCAAAACCCGGAATTTGGTACCGGATGATTTTCAAATCAGCAAACTGCTCAGTCAGGAATTTAAATCCTTCATTTGTTTGCGTACCCCCTCCTCTTTCGGTAGGAGTACAGGCAATAATTGTCAGAGCCATAGTCAGGCAGGTCAAAATTATTTTTCTCATTCTTTTTTCAAGATTTTCTGCAAGTTAGGCAATATGCCGAAAAAAATATTTAGAGTCGTGTAACCTGATAAAATTTTTTCCGTTATTTTGATATCATTTTAATATCATACACATATGAAAACTGAAAAAATTCTTGTCCCTACCTCCGGATTTCTTGCACTTTCTCTTTCACTCCTTATTCTGGCAGGAATCATTGTGCTTTTTATCCTAGAAATGCCCATTCCGGCGGCTATTCTTTTTCTTCCTCTATTTCTAATTCTTCCTGGTTTCATAATCAATGACCCAAATGAATCCCGGGTTTTGATTTTATTTGGTACCTATCAGGGCACTTTGAAGGAGAATGGTTTTTTCTGGGTAAATCCATTTATGATGAAGAAAATGATTTCTCAAAGAGCCCGAAATTATAATGGGAATGCCATCAAAGTGAATGATAAGCAGGGAAATCCTATTGAAATAGCCGCAGTATTGGTTTGGAAAGTCAACAATACCGCTCGGGCATGTTTCGAGGTAGACGATTACCGTCATTTCGTAGATGTGCAAAGCGAAGCGGCCATTCGCCAATTAGCCGGCGCTTATCCGTATGATAATTTTGAAGATGATCATGCTGAAATTACCCTAAGGGATAGTGGTAACCTAGTAAATGATATGCTGGAGAAAGAGCTTCATGCCAGATTAGAAATTGCGGGTATTGAGGTCATTGAGGCCAGAATTAGTCATTTAGCTTATGCTTCAGAAATAGCGGGCGCCATGTTGCAAAGACAACAAGCCACTGCAGTGGTAGCTGCTAGAAAACAAATTGTAGAAGGGGCTGTGGGAATGGTAGAATTGGCCCTAGAAAAACTCTCCACAAGAAACATAGTACACCTGGATGATGAAAGGAAAGCGGCCATGGTGAGCAATCTGCTGGTAGTATTATGCTCTGACAAAGCGGCAAGTCCAGTTGTCAATGCAGGCACATTGCACCATTAAGTTTATCCTACTGAAATAATGTCTGATAAAAAGAATTTTCCCTTAAGGCTACAGCAGGAGACCTTCGAAGCCCTTCAAAAGTGGGCAGATGATGAATTTCGGAGCCTGAATGGGCAAATTGAATTCCTTCTGACCCAATCGCTTAAAAAAGCAGGCAGAGATAAACCCAAGAAAAAAAGTAATCAGCAGGAAGAATAAGCTTTACTTAGGGTAAGCAATCACTTAGGGTAAGTAAACACTTAGGGTAAGTAAACACTTAGGGTAAGCAATCACTTAGGGTAAGTAAACACTTAGGGTAAGCAAAAAAAAAGGCGGTCCAATCAGACCGCCTCTTTTTTATCGTCAATTTCGAAACTTACTCTTTGACTACTTTAATTGTCTGTGCCAAACCAGCACCTGTTTTAACCTGCACGAAATACACCCCAGGGGCAATTCCTGTAGGAGATAAACTAAACTCATTTTTTCCAGGAGTTACTGAGAACTGACCGGCATTCCAAACAGTTCTGCCTGTTATATCCAGCACCACCACTGCTACTTCTTCATTTACTGGAGACTGAATATGAAGCGTCAAGGACTGAGTAAAAGGATTAGGACTGGTGAATACCTTGGTTTCGTTTACAAAATCAGCTTGAGTAGATACAGCCCAAGGCTCACGAACTTCAATATCATCCAGATAAAGATTATTTCCATAACCATTAACGGATTCAAATTTCACCATTACATTGGTTTTTCCGGCATAGGCCGACAAGTCTGCATTTCCAACAATCCAATCTGCAGCTCCAGGAGTAAAAGTAGAAGTCTGAGGACCGCTATTGGTAGTTAAATCAGCGCCCCCAACCCGAAACACCTGAGTCCAAGTACCACCGCAATCATCAGAAGCGTACACTTCTAAAGTATCAGAATACAAATCTGAATGCTGAGTATAAGCCAAGGAAAAATAGGCCATAGGTTTTACGGCAGTAGTAAGATTCAAAGGAGGGGTAATCAATTCATCTCTTTGATCATACGCTCTGTAGGTGAATTGACTAATACGAGCAGAGTTTCCAGTACTTCCGAAAGCACTGACTCCTGTTAATTTCACGAATGTAACGGATGCATCTGGGTTATGCAATCTCCAACCTGCAGGAGGAAAATCATTGCCATTAAAATCTTGTTTCATAGGAAAGTTAACAGACTGATCGTTAACATTGATATAGGCTGTTTTGGTAAATGCCTGAGAGCTGCCTGTTTGATTTGTAACAGTTAAAGTAACATCATAAGCTCCTGCAGTGGCATAGGTCACCATTGGGTTTCTCAAATTAGAAGTGGCGGGGGTACCTCCGGGAAAAGACCAAGACCAAGTAGAGGCCTGTCCATTGGACCAATCGACAAATTGAACAGGAGTATTCAGGCAAGGATACCGATTATAGGCGACAAAATTAGCTTCCGGAAGGCGATATTTTCCTACACCAGTGGCTTGCAAATTGGATTCAGCAAATAATTGCCTGCGGGAATTATCATTTTCCATGGCAAGATGAGAACGGGTCAACTGACCTGCAGAAAACTCATCTTTATAGGGATCATCCGAATAGTCCATATAATTACGGGTTCTGTCCGGGCGATCACCAGACTCTTGACAGGAGTTTTTGCGCGCGGGATTTCCGAAATTAGCAGCAGAAACGGGAGGGGTATCACATACACGATCTCCCTGTGAAGAGCAAGGTGTAGTAGTATTTGTTGGGCAACCTGTTGAGGCTGTTCCTGAGGGTTGGAAAGGATGGTATAAGGCCAACCAATGACCAAACTCATGGACAGGTACTCTGCATAAAGCCCTAGAGGCATCTACAGCGCCAGTTGTACCCCAGCAATAGTAAGAACAAACTATTCCATCATTAGCGTTTCCACCATTTTGGGGAAAAGTAGCATAAGCCAATACATTGCTATTGATACTTTTTACAATCCAAATGTTCATGTACTTATTTTGATCCCATTTGCTAAGAGCTTTCAAAGTTCCTTGCTGGGTATCTAAATTATGATTGGTCAACGCAGACTGAATCCGATTAATCCCAGAATGGGCATTTCCCTGAGGATCTTTGGAGGCCAGCTCAAATTCCATTTGAAAATCAGGACCCGCGCCCCAGCCCTTAGTTTCAGGCATTCTGCGGAAATCTTCATTGATTCTAGCAAAAGCGCTTTTTACTTGGGCATCGGTGATATTTTCCACACCACCGTTATGAATCACATGTACCACACAAGGGATGATATACTTCAATGCGGCTGAACCATGATCATCCGGATTAAAAGAGGATTTTTTAGCAGCAGAACGGGCTTGTACCAAAGATTGATACAATTGCTCGAATGCCTCCCGCTCAACAGCGGCTTCAGGATGAGTGGAAAGGTGCTGCTCATACACAGCATCAGTACCGCAAAATGGATGGGTTTGACCATACACCGAAAAGGAAATGCTCAACAAACACAATGCAAGGGCGCGCAGTACAAAAGGACAAATGGCGTAAATACGAATCTTCATAAAGTCTAATAAGGAAATCAAAGATACGAAAATTGAAAATTAGAAGTTCAAAAAAACAAGCAACTTTCTATCCACATGATTCCCCATTCTTCGAACGAATATCCCACATTCAGCGTTTGAACCAACGAAACCTGTAATTTTGCAGTCTAATTAGATTATTTTTCAAATGAGTAGTATCCGCTCCTTTAAAATCGCTCAAATCACTCGGGAAACTCCTGATGCGGTTGTCATAGATCTTCAAGTTACTGACTCGGAGGCCATTTCCTTTCTTCCTGGGCAGTTCATTACCCTGCGCATTCCCATTGAGGGTAAATTGATCAATCGTTCCTATTCTATCTGCTCCTCGCCCAATGAACTCCCCAGGATTTCGGTTGCAGTCAAACAGATAAAAGATGGGACTATCTCTAAATATCTCAATCAAAATCTACAGGTGGGAGAAATTCTAGAGGCCGTTGAACCCATGGGAAATTTCACCCTGAAGGTTAATCCAGAATCCAATCGACCGCTCATTCTTTTTGGCGCAGGAAGTGGGATTACGCCCCTACTCTCCATTCTCAAAACATCCCTTGAACAGGAACCCAATACCAAAGTAAGCCTCATTTATGCCAATGAAAATGAAGATCAAATCATTTTTAAAAATGAGCTTAAAACTCTTGAAGCACAATACCCTGATCGACTCCGGGTTTTTCACATCTTAAAAAGCCCCTTACAAACAGCCTCCTTCACCGGTTTGCCCAATACCACCCTATTATTACATATCCTGGGAATGATTCCTGAGGCTGCCCAATCCAATACAGAGTTTTATATGTGTGGGCCGGAAGGATATATGCAAGTGGTGAAGCAATCTCTGCAGGATGCGATGATACCCACAAACAGAGTGCACAAGGAAAGTTTCGCAGCCCCCCCTGCAGACCCGGATGCTCCAAAAACGGAATCTCCTCTGACCATTCAAACCCAAACTGTCAAGGTTTTTTTTAATAAAAAAGAATATTCTTTTTCTGTTAAACCGGATGAAAGTATCCTCAACGCAGCTTTGGATAAAGGAATTGATTTGCCCTACTCCTGTCAAGGGGGCGTTTGTACTGCCTGCAGAGGAAAACTCAAATCGGGCAAAATGCACCTCGATGAGAGAGAAGGCTTATCCGATTCAGAGTTGAATGAAGGATTCGTACTCACCTGCGTAGGACACCCACTCACAGAAGATGTGGTGATTGAAATCGGATAATTTCCGATATTTACCCTTTCCGCTCTTCATTTATTTATAGAACGGAGCTTCAAATCATCCAGAAACCGACCATCATGAGAATAGTCTTCATGGGCACTCCCGATTTTGCCGTTCCTACTTTACAGGAATTGGGTGCAGCACGCCATGAAATTTGTGGGGTGGTCACCATTCCCGATAAGCCTGCCGGAAGAGGAAGAAAACTGAGCGAAAGTCCAGTAAAATTAGCCGCACAGGAATTGAACATTCCCCTCTTACAACCCGAAAAACTGAAAGACCCTGATTTTCAACGCAAATTAGCCGAATGGAATGCCGATTTATTTGTTGTTGTTGCTTTTAGGATGCTGCCTGAATCGGTCTGGAAAATGCCACCCAGAGGAACAGTCAATCTGCATGCCTCCCTTTTGCCCGATTACCGGGGTGCTGCACCCATCAATCATGCGATTATAAATGGGGAAACAGAAACGGGGGCTACTACCTTCTTTATTGAAAAAGAAATTGATACAGGACAAATCCTGCTCCAATACAAAACGCCTATTCCTCCAGATTGGAATGCAGGAACCTTACATGACCATCTAAGTATCGCGGGTGCGAAATTAATGGTGCAAACGGTGGATGCTTTGGAAGCCGGAAAACTCAAAGCTGTGCATCAGGATGAGCAAAAGGCTATTCATACCGCACCGAAAATCTTCCGCGAGCATTGTAAAATTGATTTCACTCAACCCAGACGATCCCTTCACAATTTAGTACGCGGACTATCCCCCTATCCGGCCGCTTGGTGTCTGGATCAAGAAAAAATTCTAAAAATTTACCGTACTGAAATGGATTCCTCCCGAACTGAAAATCCTATTCCAGGAAAGGTGATTCAAGAGCAAGGAAAAATTTGGGTTTCTGCATCGGATGGATGGTTGGAAATTCTCGAGCTCCAAGCGGAAGGAAGAAAACGACTTGATGCAAAAAGCTTTTTATTGGGTCAGTCATTAAGTGAAACCCTCGCCTAATGAATAGTTTCCGCAGCCGATACTACCCCAGCAGAAAGAGCAAATGGCTCATATTCCAAGAAAATGTCTTAGTTCATTTCGGAAGGCTTTCCATGTTGGTGATGTTGATTACCCTACTCAAAGTATTTCGACATCAAGAAATCTTGACTTTTGCCGTTTCCGGATTTGCCCTTGCCCTAGCAGCAGCCAATCTCATGGCAGTAGTTACCATGCGTCGAAAAATTGCTGAAGTCTTCATTTTGCAGGATCATTTCGCCCTCTTAACGGTCTGGGATGTACTTTTTTCCAAAGAATCCAAGACATTTCCCCTAGAACTGGCTAATTTTTCCCGGGAAGAAATGCAGGCCTCTTTTCACTATTTTGACCGCGTGGTCGTTCTTAAATCTCAGGACTGGGATACCTTTGATTTAATCTGTTCGCATTTATCCTATCGTCCGCAAATTTGAAATGATTATTTTTACCTCATGAAACTATTGCAAGGAAAAACCGCATTGATTACGGGTGCCACTCGAGGCATCGGAAAAGCTATTGCATTGGAGTATGCCCGACAAGGCGCTGAAGTAGCATTCACAGATATCGCTGCTGAAGAACATATTCAAGCGATGGAAGCAGAACTAACAGCAATCGGCGTCAAAAACAAGGGGTATAATGCCAATGCAGCTGACTTCAATCGGGCACATGAAGTGGTGGACGACATCGTAGCTACCTTCGGAAAAATTGACATCGTAGTCAATAATGCAGGTATCACACGAGATAATTTATTGCTCCGAATGACGGAGGAAGCTTTTGACTTGGTGATGGAAGTCAACCTGAAAAGTGTATTTAACTACACCAAAGCAGCCATCAAAACCATGATGAAACAAAAGAGTGGATCCTTCATTAATGTCAGCTCAGTCGTTGGAGTAGATGGGAATGCAGGTCAGGCCAATTACTCTGCTTCCAAAGCGGGTATCATCGGCTTCACCAAATCTGTTGCCAAAGAATTAGGCTCCCGAAATATTCGCGCCAATGCCATTGCGCCTGGGTTTATCATGACCGAAATGACTCAGGCAATTCCTCAAACGGAAATTGACAACTGGTTGCAAAGAATTCCCCTAAACCGCCCAGGTACGGTACAAGATGTATCCAATGTGTGCGTATTTCTGGGTTCAGACCTCTCTTCTTATGTAACCGGACAGGTTATCCATATCGATGGAGGGATGAAAATGTAATTCCATTCCTGTTCCTGCAAAGTACAGACTTGGAAAAGCATTACCTATCACATGTTCGAAATCGAATTTTCATACTCTCCTCTCTGGCTGCTGGTCATTGTACCGCTGGCACTATTCATTTCTTGGTTTACCTATCGGAAAGCCAAAGACCGCCTGAGTCCGCCCATCTACTATCTGTTGATGAGTCTTCGCGCGCTGGTTTTGATTATTGCTTTAGTTTTTCTCCTAGAGCCCGTTATTCGCTCCCAGGAAAAAGTGCGGAATTTACCCGTTATTGCTTGGATGCATGATGCCTCCGAAAGTATGATGGGCAGTGCGGACTCTACTCGAATTCGAACCCTATTACCTGATCAGTATAAATCCTTCGCTGCCGGAATTTCCTCAGAGGAAGCCTCCCTCCAAGCCTTCAACTTTGGGGAGGGAATCTCCGGAACCTTTAACCCCGACAGCATCCGTTACGACAGAAATGGAACGGACCTCTCCACCGGATTAAGAGATTTATCCGAAAGATTCTCTGGAAGACATCTCGCTGCCATTGTGGTATTTTCAGATGGCATCAATACCTCCGGAGATAATCCCATCTACCAATTAGATCGCCTGGGAGTGCCTGTATTTACAGTACTTGCAGGAGATACCGTACCCAGAAAAGACATCGCCATCGGAGATATTCAGGTAAATGAAATTGCCTACATCGGCAGTGAGGTGCCCGTGCGATTGCTCCTGAGAAGCAGTGGCTATTCGGGTGTGGAAACAGAAGTGCGCATCCTGCATAAAGGAAAAGTTCTAGATGCCAAACGCATTACCCTGAGAAATGACCTGCCCGAGCAAGAATTATTCTTTCAGGTAAAACCCACCGAACCCGGGCAACAGGTGTATGAATTCCAAGCTAGTCCCATGCCAGGAGAGCGAGCCCTTCAAAACAATACCGCGCGCTTCTATCTTCGGGTATTGGAAAACAGAATGAAAATTGCTGTGTTTGCCGGTGGGCCCCATCCCGACCTCGGTGCAATCACCCGGGCTTTGCAAAGATTCGATGAGTATCAAGCAGAATCCTTTCAGCGTAAAACCAAAACCTCCTTTTACCTGAACCCAGATGCCCAAAAACTCAATGACTTTGATTTATTCATCCTTCATAATTTCCCCAACAATCCACAGGACAAAGAATGGCTAAATAAAATCCTGGATGTGATTGAGAAAAAAAATCTCCCCTTGCTTTTTATTGCCGGATCTCAAACCGATTTAAGAACGGACGAAAGACTCTTAAAATATCTGGGAATTGTGCCCGCTTCTTGGTCGGAGCAAGTATCCGAAGCCTTAGTGTACACCGATGCCACCTATCACTCCCACTCCACCTGGACCTTTGATAGTCGTTGGGATGAATGGCTTAGCCATGCCCCTCCCCTCATTCGAAATAATAGTGATTGGCAACCCAAATCCAATACCAAGGTATTTGGCAAAGCTATTATCAAATCCGTACGGTTACCCTTTCCAATTTTTGGATTTCAAGAACAATTGGGCCGGAAAAATATGGTCATCGTTGGCGAAAATATCTGGCGCTGGAGAACCCATGCTTTTCTGGAAACACAGTCTTTCGACAATTTTGACATCTGGTTAGGCAATTGCCTGCAATGGCTCACTACCCGCGAAGACAAGAGAAAATTCAAAGTCTATCCTGTGCGCAATTTCTTCAGTGGAAATGACCGCATTTTAATTCGGGGAGAAGTATATGATGACACCTATCAGCCTGTATCTGGTGCGGAAATAAAATTTACCTATAAAAATGATTCCGGAGAAGAGCAGGTGCAATACCTCAGTGAAAATGCCGACAAGCAATATGCATTAGAATTATTTGGTTTAGCTCCTGGTCAATACAGTTACCGCGCCAGTACGGAATTAGAAGGTCAACCCGAAATGCGGGATCAGGGATTTTTCACCGTTGGTAAATCAGAAATAGAATACATGAAACTCACCGCAGATGCTGGACTGATGCAACAGTTAGCCCAACGCAGTGGAGGAGCAGTCGTGCGGCTGGAAGACCTACCAGCCTTAGCTCAAAAGCTCAGTGAATTAGAAACCATGAAAACCATTGTAGATTATCGCATTGCTGCATTGGATTTAAACCGGCTTTTATGGCCATTGTTGGTTATTTTCCTTTTACTCACGATTGAATGGGTTGTCAGGAAATTTTTTGGTTTGGTGTGATTTAACAATGGGTTTACCCTAAACCGGGGTTTACCCTAAACCGAGGTTTACCCTAAACCGAGGTTTACCCTAAACTGGGGTTTACCCTAAACCGAGGTTTACCCTAAACCGAGGTTTACCCTAAACTGGGGTTTACCCTAAACCGAGGTTTACCCTAAACGGAAGTTTACCCTAAACTGAGGTTTACCCTTTCTAAGGAAGCACAACTTAAAATTTTCCAGATTCTATAGATTGAGCACGAAATAGAACAATTCTCTTTATCAACTCAAATGGAATCTCTTCATCCAAGGGAAACTGCACTGAGCCCTTTCCCTGTTTGTATTTCGATAATTCTTGAGCGAATGCCTCATGCCCGGAAGGTGTAGCGTACAATCCAATATGATTTTTATATCCTGCAAAATAAATCAAAGGCTTTCCTTTTAATTTATAAGCAGGCATCCCATAACTCATAGATTCATCTGCTTCCGGAACAGACTTTTTCACAAGCGCTCTAATCCTGTTCAAATGCAACTGAACCTCCGGCGGGAAAGAATTTATATAGGCGTCAGTTTTGGAAACCATTTTGAGTTATGAGTGATGAGTGATGAATTATGAGTGATGAGTTATGAGTTATGAGTTTCCTTTGTCAATTCCCTCAGCCAATTTCAACCCCACCAAACTCCCTAAGGCAACACCCATTCCGCCCATTCGGACGCCAATTCGAATGCGAGGACTCACTTGCTCTAGAATATATTTCTTTACTGGCCCTACCCCCATTATGCCACTCCAACGCATGTCCTCTTCATACGGTATCCCTGGCAAAATCACCTCTTGCATCAAATGATGTAAGGACTCCATAATCACGGGAGTATTGTCCATCTCGGTCGTTTGTTCGCCCTTAAAATCTAAATTCCTTCCTCCCCCCAATAGTACCCTATTGCCTACATTTCGGAAATAATAATATCCTTCGTCATAATGATAAGAGCCTTTTAATTTCAAACCCGGAATAGGCTTGGTAATCATTACTTGCGCCCTGGCTGGATAAACGGCTAATTCCGGTAGAAATTTTTGTATAAATCCATTAATCGTAATGAATAATTCTTTTCCTTTAATTACAGCTTGATCTGTTAGAATTAATTCAATTCCATTTGTACTTTCTTCAATTTTATCTACCTCTACTCCGGTGAAAACCCTTACCCCCATGGAGAGAACGGTATCCCACAAGGCTCGCATCATTTTTCCGGTATTAATTTGTGCCTCCCCTTCTATTCTGATTATCCCCACTAAATTGCGCATCCCAAATGTTTCTTTTTCCAAGGATACTTCTGAATATACCGGAGAAAAAGGCAAATAATCTTTGAGTGATTGATTTAATTCCGTTAGTTTAGTTACGACACTCGTGTACAACACTTCCTGACCATGGGTAAATATCTCGTATCCTCCATTGGGTTCGTAGCCGATTGCAGATTCACCTAGCGTTTCTTTTAATAGTTCTAATCCCTGATATCTTTCTTGTACCAGGTTAAACACTTCCGCTGCCGGGCTTTTTCCTAAATCATCCAATAATTCTGTGGGGCTACCAAAGCAAGCAAAACCCGCATTCTTGGTGCTGGCTCCATTGGGCAGCCAATTCCTTTCGATCACTGCTATGTGGGCATCCGGATACTTGCGCTTCAACTGCAAGGCAGCACTCAAGCCGACAATGCCCGCACCGATAATCAGGTAATCATAAGACTCCAAAAAACTTTCCCTTTCCCAAAAAGAAATAGGCCTCATTTCTCAGAATTTGAATGGAGCTTCAAAATCATCACCTTATGCGGACCGATATCGCCTATTTCAAATTCCTCCGAAATAAATTGAAATCCCTGACCTATATAAAAATCATACGCCACCTTGCGGGCATTGCACCATAGATAATAAATTCCTTTACTATTGAGCTGCTGAATCCCGAATTGCAAGGCTTTCTTCCCATAGCCTTTTCCTTGTAACTCCAGAGCCACTGCCATCCCTCTCAATCTAAATCCAATGCCCTCATATCCCGGATAATTTTCCTGCATAAATGTTGCAATGGCCACCACTTGTTGTTCCTCCACACATCCGGTATGAAAGGTATCGGGATGATCATCGCCCTCATTCACACATTGCTCCGGAGCTAATTTTCCATTGCGCAAAACCAAGGCCCGCAAGGGTAAAACTTCAGACAGGGACAGTTCACGAATCTGCAACATACTTAAGCTTCCTGAATTCTCTCTTGCTCCTGTATTAATTGCTCCAGCAAGGAAAGAATATCTCTTGCGGGTTCATCATGCCCAAGTTTACGCATTTGCATGGCTTCAATCATGGAGCGAATATGAGCATCCAGCTCCAAGCGACGAAAATATTTTTTGTAGCGCTGTAAAATCCAAAACTCCAGGGTATGCTCTATTTGTTTACCCCAAGCATCGGGTAAAATAGCTGTTGCCAGTCCCGACAAATGACCCAGGTAATAATAGAGTCTGGCATACCAGGCCGGAGAAAGATTGCGGGTACGCAATAACTGATGTAAAAATGCCTGATGAGAAGCTTTTCGTTCCCGCAGCAGCTTGAATCGCTCTTCGGCACCGGACCATTGCCGGTACCAACCCAGCCGCATCGATTCACGGGCGTGCAGGTCTTTCAGGATAAAGGCAACATTCTTTTGTAAGTCCTTCTGCATAGCAGCTTATAGGGTATTGAGTACTTGTAATAATTTATCTAAACGACGAATATTCTTTTCCTTGAGATACGGAAGCGCACGAGCGGTGAATTCATTAAAAAGAATCAGAAAGTCACGCAATTGCTCTAAGTGCAGGGCAAAATCCTTTTCTTCCTGAGAAAGATTCTGCTCATTTCCTCCGGCATCCTGTTTGAGCTGCACCAAGATTTCCTCGATGGCATCGGTTACCGGTTTTAATTCCCGCTTTTGTCTCTCAACCAGAATCAGGGAGGTCAGCAGCCACACATCCTTTTCGGCG
>JBEIHC010000084.1:0-12830 GCA_040381555.1 Bacteroidia bacterium | reverse complement strand
GAAGCCCTTTCTAATCAATTTTATTAAAAATTATTTCTGAATAGTCAGTTTACGAGTGGCTAATACAACACCATTCTCAACAATGTGGTATACAAATACCCCATTTTCTAAACCAATAGTTGAAACATTCAAGCTATTTTGACCTTCACTCAATTTTGAGGTAAGTACTGTACGACCCAACATGTCACGCACTTCAAACACCATTCCTTCCTGAATACCAGAAAGATTAATTGTAGTTAAAGTTGAAGCAGGGTTAGGATAGTTTTGACTCATCATTTCATTGCCAAAAATATCATTCATATTGGCTACTACAGCAGAATTCTTGGTCAAATTGATATCATCTATATAACCGTTGTTTCCGTAAGCAGAAGTAGCAGTAAATTTAATCATCACATTAGCCTGGTTGGCATAAGCGGACAAATTAACTTTTTCTTCTCTCCAATCTGTAGCTACAGTTGGAGTCCAGGATGCAGTATTAACAGCGGCTGTGGCAAGAGAAGACCCAGCTTTATTGAAAGCTGTAGCCCAAGTTGTTCCACAATCTGTAGAAACTTTCACTTCTAATTTATCATTAGTAGTGGTAGCAAATTGACAATAAGCCACCCAGAAAGACAATTCAACAGTATCTGTAGTGGCACCGGTCAAATTCATGTAGGGAAGATATAACTCATCAACTTCACCATTAGGAATATTAAACCAGAAAATACGAGATACAGCAGTTGAACCCGCATGTACTGGGACAGCTGTTCTGCGGCTCCAACCATTAGCACTACCTGGATTGTAATTTACCCAGTTGGATGGAGGAAAGGTTGTAGATTCAAAACCTTCAGTTACTGGAGCTGGGGTAGTCGTTCCGAAGATATTGAATGGAGCAGAAGAAGAGTTATTTCCAGAATTTAAATCTGGGCTACCATTCACACTCACAACTTCAGCTTTAAAGGTATGGCTTCCTGAGGTAGTAGTTTGAGCAGGTACATTTACAACAGCAGTTGCTCCATTAGCCAAAGAACCTGACCAGTTCACATTTACCGGAGTCCCATTATCAATAGAAACTTCAACAGTCGCAGAGGTCATAGTAGTTGCGCCTGTATTTTTGATAGTAAAAGTAGGAGTGATTGAAGGAGTGCACTGAATAACTGGCAAAGCAGCTACAGCAGTAACGGCACCATCTAATACTAATGGTTGAGCAGCACTCTTAGCGGCTTGCTCCACTAGTTTAGTGGTACTACCATCATCCTGAATAAAGGTAACCACTTCTACTTGATTTAAATCATAAATAAAATTGGGTAATGGCTGGGCAAAAGTGAAGGTTTGAGTTTGACCATTCGTCCAAGAAGAAGCCAAAGTAGTACCTGTTGCACTTGGATACATCTCACGCGCAACATGCTTGAAAGAAGTTTCTCCATTAGTACCGGGTGCAGTAGCAAACTGAATCAAGGCTTCAGCAACAGCAACATGCAGTTTCAATGCACCAACTGATGTATAAGCTTGAGCAGCAGTTGCTGTTACGGTGATGTAGATTGAGTCTAAATCTGTTGACAAATAATGAGAAGCCGATAGAGTAAAAGGTGCAGCTGCAGCATAACGAGTATCTATCAAGGTTTGAGTAACTCCTGATGGACTACCCCCATAAGTGTCGCCGTCTACTTGAGAATTTGGCACACCGGTTACGCCGTAATAATTTACACGAGCGGTAGGAAGCACTGTATTTTGAGAATACATTGGATCCACACCAGGCCAGCTCACCTGGTATTTCAGTGAAATAGCCTTGGTTGTGTTTGCAGTCAGCAAAGTGCTCAATGCGGGATTAAGAGATGCACAGGGTCCGCAAGATGCATTGGAAAAATGCTCAACCATGACCATACGCTGCGTCTGAGCTATAGAAAGCATAGGCACGAGAAGGAGCAAAAGCAGTAATTTTCTTTTCATGAGTGTTTGATTTGAATAAGTTCCTTAGAAATTTAACACTAAGTTATAACTTTTTTAATTTATCACAATCCACAGATAGTTTAAAAAATAAATTTTTCCATAGTAGTGAAATTAATTACATACAAAAAACCATTTACTTACTACCCAAACTATAGAGGAACACCTACCTGTGGAACCGAATTTTCACCAGCAATTACTTGAATTACACCATACTCTAAACAATATCCAATCATTCGTTTTTTTGCCCAATTCAATAGTATAGGCTTGTTTTACAGTTTTTTATAAAATTTAAGTCCAATTAAAATTGACCATTTCTACCATTTTCAGAGATTAAGAACCGAACCCAAAAACCACAAAAACAGACGATTCAAGCAAAATGGTGGAAAAACACTTGCACTGAGGTACACATTATTGTATCTTTGACTTTAATTTGATTCTGTTGAGAAGACTTATTACCGCATTCAAAATGAAAAAAATCATACTATTAGCTTGCATCTTATTTCCTGCTCTGGCTCTGGCTCAAAGTTTCCAAATCACCAATGCTCAAACCAATGTGTCGGGAGATGGCAGTACAACAGTTGAAGGCCATGCAGATTTGAAAAACATTAGTAGCACAACTAAAATAGTGAGAGTAGAGCGTATCCAAAACAATCTTGCAAGTGGACATCTGAATTACTTCTGCTGGGATGAATGCCTTTCTCCAAGTGGAAATATTTCTGGGAATGACACCATTCTCGCCGGTGCGACCTCAACAAAGTTCAAAGCATACTTAACTCCAGCTGGAAATATGGGCACAAGTACTGCCAGCTATAAATTCTTTGATGTAAATAACCCTTCCGATTCCATCGTGCAGCAATTTACATTCGTTATTTCCTCCTCAACAAGTTCGGACAAAACGCTCAATGTGCGTAATGTAAACGAATTATCTGTTGCCTATCCTAATCCTGCTGGTACTTATACTCGTATTGATTATGAATTAAGTTTAACAGCAAAGGACGCAACTGTAAAAATCTACAACATCTTAGGCAGTGAGATTCGTAAAATCGAATTGACCAATCGCCAAGGAACTCTAAGTATTGATACTGATTCCATGACGGAAGGAATGTACCTATATAGCTTGGTGGTTAATGGCAAAACTATTTCTACCAAAAAGTTCATTGTAAAAAAATAACTTTTAATCTTACCATATTAAGGGGGATATTTCGATATCCCCTTTTTTTTTGAATCTGAGTATGAAACCCATAATCGAATCCATTCAAAAGTATATTCTGATGTTTCGCTACCGATACATCACCCCAAGGAATTTCCTTTTGATTATGGCTATTTTAGTAGGTTTAGGTGCTGGATCTGCCGCCATTTTACTCAAAACATTAGTACATTCCGTCGAATCACTCCGCCCCTCCAATGCACCTGGAATCGTATACCTAGGCCTCCCATTATTGGGAATTATAATCACAGTATTTCTTTCTCGTAATGTTTTTAAAGACGCTGTAGGTCATGGGGTTGGTAGTGTACTTTTTGCCATCTCTCAAAAAGCAGGAATCTTAGGCCGAGTAAAAATGTACTCACGGCTTATAGCCTCTGCCATTACCGTAGGTTTTGGTGGATCTACCGGATTGGAGGCTCCTATTGTAGTGACAGGCTCTGCCATTGGTTCTAATTTCACTCGCTGGTTCCGAATGGATGAAAGAAAAAGAATCCTCTATATAGGCTGTGGTACTGCCGCAGGAATCGGAGCGGTATTCTCTGCGCCAGTAGCAGGAGTGCTGTTTGCACTAGAGGTGATTCTTCCTGAGTTTACCATCAGCTCCTTTGTTCCTGTTTTAATTTCAGCCGTAACAGCCTCCTTCCTTTCAAAAGCTGTCATGGGAGATTATGGTGTATTTTCCTATCCCTATACAGAAGATTATCACTTAGGGGATGTTCCTTTCTTCTTGCTTCTAGGGCTAGTTATGGGCCTTATTTCTGTTTATTTCTCCAGAACTACGCGGTGGACTGAGCATTTATTAGAAAAACTAAAACAACCTTATTTACGAGCTGCCGTTGGGGGCACCCTCTTAGGTGTTGTAATCTGGTTGTTTCCTCCTCTTATGGGCGAGGGATACACAGGTGTCCGGCACCTGCTTGCCGGAAATTCGCATACCTTGGTGGACAATTCTCTTTTCCTTCAAATTCCGGGTATAGGCATTTGGTTTCCCCTATTTCTGCTTTCCGTTTCTTTGGTAAAGGTCATTTCAATGTCTCTTACTATTGGAGCCGGTGGAGCTGGCGGAACCTTTGCGCCCTCAATGGTTGTAGGGGCCTTCGGGGGAAATGCTTTAGCCTTACTCCTAAATCAAACGGGATGGTTTGCCCCAGTGAGTGTTACAAACTTCACCCTAATCGGAATGGCCGGCGTACTCTCAGGAGTTATGCATGCCCCCCTTACCGGCGTATTTCTAATTGCCGAAATTACGGATGGATATAGCCTAATTCTCCCCCTGATGCTGGTATGCGTGACAGCCTATGTTTCTAAATCCTATTTTGAACCCTACTCCCTTAACGCTAGAGATTTAATCTTAAGTGGAAAACTAATACAAGGAGATAAAGACCGAGAAGTGTTAAGCCATATTGACATTGATTCAATCATGGAAACAGACTTACATCAAGTGAAGCCCAATGATACCCTTCGAAAATTAGTTGAAGTAGTGGCAGTTTCCAAACGGAACATCTTCCCTGTTGTAGATGATTCCGGGCATTTAATGGGGATTGTCCTTCTTAATAACATCCGGCAGATTATGTTCAATCAACTGGAATACGATAGTATTCTGGTGGAAGATTTAATGGAAGAACCTTTGGCCGTTGTAAACCAAGGAGAAGGAATGGAATCAGTCATGAAAAAGTTTGAAGAAACGAAAGCTTGGAACCTCCCTGTATTAAGAGAAGGTAAGTATGAAGGCTTTGTTTCAAAGGCAAATATTTTTTCTCTTTATAGAAAAGAATTAATTTCGGTGGGCAAGGATATGACAACCTGATATGGGAAAGATAGAAACAATTAGTGTATCGGAGCTTTCAGGCTATATTCGATATCTCCTCGAGCAAGATAAAGCCCTTCAAAATGTGCAGGTACAAGGTGAAATATCCAATTTAACCAAACATGGTTCTGGGCATTGGTACTTCACTTTAAAAGATTCTGACAGTCAAATCAGTTGCGCCTTTTTCAAAGGTGCTCGGGCATCTATCGGCAACTACCAACCCGAAAATGGGGATCAGGTAATTGTCAAAGGAAACATCTCGGTTTACCCTCCCAGAGGGAGCTACCAACTGATCGTTAATGGCATGAGCCCTGCCGGCGAGGGAGATCTACACCAACAATTTCTGCGACTTAAAAACAAATTGCTCTTGGAGGGTTTGTTTGATGCAGCACACAAAAAAAAGCTACCTATATTCCCTCAAAAAATCGGTGTAATTACCTCCTTGACTGGCGCCGTAATTCGGGACATCTGTCAAACACTGAGACGCAGATGGCCTGCGATTGAAGTAATTATTTCCCCAGCCAGAATGCAAGGAGAAGGTACGGCAGATTCCGTGATGGATGCTTTCGACCTGCTCGTCAACAAAGTCGAACCTGAAGTTATCATCATCGCAAGAGGGGGAGGATCCATGGAAGATTTGTGGGGTTTTAACGATGAACGACTTGCTCGCAAAGTTTACAAGAGTCAGATTCCGGTCATCTCGGCTATAGGCCATGAAACAGACTTTACGATTCTTGATTTTGTGGCAGATCAACGCGCAGCTACGCCCACAGCAGCTGCTGAAATAGCCTCCCCAGATAGAAATGACTTCCTAGCAAGATTAATCCAATGGGAACAATCCATTAATCGGGAAATGGTGAATTTTACCCTATTCCGCAGACAGCATTTAGACGACTTAAGCAGGCAGTTGCAATTTGCCCTGCAGTCCAATCTACAAAATCATCAAAATGCACTCAAAGTATTAGAAGCACAAATCAATCAATTGGACATTTTAAAAGTTATGTCTAGAGGATTCTCAATTGTCACGCTGAACAATGAGCGAATTTCGTCCGAACAACAGATTCAAGCAGGCGACTTAATTCAGATTCACTTCCACCAGGGTAAGGCGAAAGCGCACATTACGGAAACGGAAAAATAATATGGCAAAGAAAAAAGATTCGGGTTTCGACCTCAAAATGCAGAGAATTCGGGAAATAGCCGATACCATGCAAAACAGACAACTCAGCCTGGAAGAAAGTATCCAGCTATATCAAGAAGCGCAAGAATTAATTCAGGCCTGCCATGGCTATTTAGAAAAGGCTGAGTTACAGGTAAAACAGGTTACTGAAAACGGTTCCCTAACTGACTTAGATTCTCTGTAATTCAATTTTGTGGAAAATCCCTGCCCATATGCGAGGGAAACTTTCCTATTTTTACACCCTAATTATATTGAACCGTATGGAAGCCCAGGGAAAACTTCACAAAAAATTTGACACTCAAGAAGTAGGTGCCAGTAAATTCCAAAAAAGAGAATTTGTACTGGAATTAGGAGGAGATACACAATATCCGCAACTGGTAAAATTCGAACTGACCGGAGACAGATGCAGTCAGTTGGATTCTTTTCAACCCGGTGAAAAAGTTGAGATAAGTTTTGACTTAAAAGGTCGTGAATGGACCAATAAAAACGGGGAAGTGGTATATTTCAATACACTATCAACCTATAAAATTAAAAGTGCTGGAAATGCATCTTCCACACCAGAACCGCCGAGAAAGTCCACTCAACCAGCAGAGAATTTCAATACTCCTTTCTCTGGGTCTTCCTCCTCCTCTACTGACGACAACGACGACCTTCCTTTTTAATTCAGGATTGGGTCCTAGCCGTTATGGGCAGTAATTTTTCCTCGGCAATAAAAGGAATTCCATAAATGCGTGAGGTTAGGTTATGACGCACACTTTCTATCAATACCTGCTCCGAATAGCCTCGTTTTCTCAGTATAGGATCCTTCAATCCTTGTACTAAGGATAAGCATTGGTTCATAACCCAAGCAAAGGGTTGTATCCCTGCACGGATTAAATCATTTTGCAAGGCCTCAGCCTCTCGAATAGGGGTTGTCTCCGGAAGGGCAACCAACACTATTTTCGCAAAATCAGGATCCTGCAAGGACATATAAGGAGTGGTTATTCTATCTGGATTCAAGCTGGTATTTCTTAAAACTTCCCGATGATAACTACCTGCAGTATCCAGCAACAAAAGGGTATGTCCGGTAGGTGCAGTATCCATTACCACAAATTGTCTTTTTCCTAAATGTACTGCCCTAGAAAAGGCATGAAATACAGCAACTTCTTCCGTGCAAGGGGATTGAAGATCCTCAAACAACAATTTCTGCCCCTCAGCATCCAGCGTAGCTCCTTTTTGTTGCATGATCTTATCGACATAGAGAGAAGTCTCTACCTTGGGGTCTATCCGCTCAATGGTAAGATTCTCCGGCAATAAATCCAGTTGACTTATAAACTCCTGAATGTGGGCTGCTGGATCAGTAGTGGTTAGCAATACCTTATGGCCCTTTTGAGCCAGTAGAACGGCAATGGTAGAGGCTACTAGCGTCTTCCCAACACCTCCCTTACCCATAGCCATAATTAAACCAGTCGTTTTTCCATCTGACAAAGCATTGACCAATTCCTGAACCTTCTTCAATTCAAAATCTGCCTGGATTGCTGGGATTAAATTCAATTCCGCTTGAATCAATTTCCTTTGTAGAGTCTGGTCATAAATAGAACGAAGTCTTTCTAATCCCAACACATTATAAGGCAACAAAGGGAATTCAAAAGAGGTCAATGCCTTTAACGATTCTGGCATCCCCTTCAAATAATTCTGCGATAGTTGCTCAAACTTGCTGGCAACTTGGTCATCCGTACCAGAAGCTCTAAATACCCCATTCAACAATAGTACTTGATGCCCAAGCCCCAATTCATTCAATTCTTCACTGGTTCTCGCTGCTTCTCTCAAAGCAATTTTATCCGGTCGCGACACTAAATAATAACAGGTCAAAGCAGGATCGCGCAAGCTATTCATGACCTGTCGATACCTATCCTTGCTGCTTTTCAAGGCTGAGGAAGGACCTATACAAGATGCTCCCTGAGGATTGGCACCTAAAAATTCATCCCAAGCGGCCGGCAACTCCAACAATCGTAATGTATGGCCCGTGGGAGCTGTATCAAACACTATGACATCATATTCGTGGCTCGCCCCTTCTCCAGTAATGAATCGAGAAAACTCATCAAACGAGGCAATTTCAGTGGTACAAGCTCCGGATAAATTCTCCCTAACTTTCTGAATCTCCTCCTGTGTGGATTGACCGGATAAAGGAGCAATGACTCTTTCCCGATAATCAGTAGCCGCATCTTCAGGATTAATATTAACCGTGAACAAATTGGCTAACTCAACATGAGCGGTCACCTCCTCCCCTACTGTTGACTGTAAGACATCCGAAAGATTGGATGCCGGATCTGTACTCACCAACAATACTCTTTTACCCGATTCAGCTAAATAAACTGCTACTGAACACGCCAGTGTAGTCTTGCCTACTCCCCCTTTTCCAGTGAAAAATAAATATCTCGATTGAACATTGGAAAACAACTCAGTTAAATTCATTTCTAGGGTACAATTAATTTCTTGCTAACAGGTCTTTTGTCTTCACGCTGCAATTCGACCGTGTATACACCTGATGGATAAGCACGCATGTCCCATTGAAGAAGAGATTGAAAATCAAATATCTCAGTTCGACGAAGTTCCCGGCCCTGAACATCCAACAATCTTAAAATTCCAGATTTACCAGAAGGCAATTGAAACTCAATATTCACGCGGTCTTCCACTGGGTTTGGAAATATCTTCAACAACTCAGAATGACTAATTTTCAACTCATCTCGACTCACGCCAAACTGAGGTTTCATTCCCAAAGTGTATTCTCCTCTCAGCAAGGTATCTACTGAAAAATTTCCAAACTTATCCAGCAAATTACCTGAGTTACGGCTATAAGAATTCACTTCCATCCACTCATACCCTGGTCCCGGACGATACAGTAACATCAAAGAATCCTCTGTATGGGTAATCAAAGTATTATCCAGAAAATTCGTGCTGTTGCTATTCGTATTGGTTGTACGCCCATCATAGGTGAAATTCATCGTAGCTAAAAATCCAGAAGGAAAAATACCGTCAATTTTCCAATATCGAGAAGCCAGCTGAACCCCTGCTACTGAAGCATGTAAATTCTGATCGGGGCTCACCCAATTATGAACTACCTGAATCAAGGCAGAATCCGAAATAGCCTGAGCATTCATCGTACAGAATGCTTGTGAAAAAGGAGAGGCCCCTGTGCTGCGAATTACCCTTACCTCATCCGTTGCTGCGTCCATCAGTTTTTCATTCGGGTCCAGTAAAATAGCCACTGGCTGAAAAGGAAGATTTATACTGGTAATATATTGGGCTCCGGAAAAGGAAAATGTCTGATAAACGACATTCATGGAAGCATCATAAAATCCAATTTCCACTTTATTGGAATTGGCAGTTAAGGATCCTCCATAAGAACGCTGACGAATGGAAACTTCCACATCAAATCCGCCATTCCCATCAGGACTTACCTTTGTTGAATCTATTGAAAAATGGGGAATGGCCGCATTGTACACCCAAGCATTAAAGAAATCAGAAAGCGCAATACCCGTTTGTTGCTCCAGAAATAATCGCAAGGTATCAGAAGATGCATGACGAAATTTATACTGATCCATATACTGTTGTAACGCTGGAAAATATAAATTGTCCCCTATATAATGTCGTAAGGTCTGAGCAACCGAAGCCCCACGATCATACACAGTACTTCCATAAGTAATGGCATGAGGAATTCCGGAAACCGCATAAAAACCACCATCTAAAACGGGGGTAAGTTGAAGCACCATTTTATGATTTTGCCTTGCATAATTTCTGCCTTCCTGAACCGAATTTAATTTTTCATAAAAGAAGCTCTCAGACCAAGCGGCAAAACCTTCATTCAGCCACATATCTCCTGCAGTTTCACAGGTAACTAAATTTCCAAACCAACTATGCGCCAACTCATGGGCATACAACCATTCAAATGTATTATTTCCGTTGATGGTCACCCTAGGATAAGCAATAGAAGTGGCATGTTCCATGGCCCCTCCATTAAAAGGCACGGAAACATACCCTACCCGCTCCCATCGATAGGGTCCCCAATATTGCTCAAAAGTTTTTACCGTCGTATCCAAACGGGCAAAGGAATTCACTGCATTTAAAGAATCGGTAGGATTAACATATAAATCAAAGGGCACAGGCCCTAAAGAGGCTTGAATAATTCCACTATGCCGAATATAATTAGATACAGCTACGCAAGACAAATAAGTAGGAATTGCATCTCTTAAAGCCCAGCTCATCGTATGAGTACCATCTAAATTATCTACATCACTCAGCAACATACCATTGCATATAGCCTTACGAGAAGTGGAGGTTCGGATATGAAATTCATAGGTTGCCCTTTCCACAAAATTATCCTTACAAGGATACCAACATCTCCCAAAGTTATGCGGATCAACGGTCATCCCTACACCCAAATTATAAGCAAAGGCAGTATCATTGGTGAAAGTGAACCCTCCAAAACCACCTGGATCAGTTACTGGATTTCCCCTATAGTAAATGCGAATACGCACTGTATCTGTCGGATTGTAAGCAAGAGGAGAAATTACATACAAAGCCGGTGTACTATAGGAAAAGGTTCCGGGTAATTGATTCACCAAAACAGAATCTACTATAAGCTGGTCGAGATCAAATGAAAATACCTGCATCCCCGCATATTCTGGTAGTAATTTAATCTCTGTATACCCAGAAATTTCCTTTTGAGCCAGATTTAAAATATTTAGTCTAATGTCATAGTGAATCACTTCCACACTATCGCCCGTAGCTGCTGCGGTTTTAGCGGCTATGGGTGTATGTTGTCCAAATTTACAATAAGGGATTTCCTGTGCAGAAAGTCCCAGAACTGCAATCATCAAAGCAATAAGGAGTGTGCCTCGGTTCATATTTTAAAGTTTACTTCAAATTTACTAAAATTAATCCCTGAAATCAGGGAATTCTGGCTCTACCCTTCGCTGTTTCTTTGAATGCCTTACCTTTGTTCCATGATTCGCTCGAAATTTTCGGTAGTCTTGCTGCAAGTCTTTCTGATTGGGCTATTGGGAATTTCCGCACATTCCCTCTACGCACAAGTGGAAGAGGCTCCAGTTACGGAACCGCCAGCGGAATCCATTTCCCCTTCCCCCACCGTACCCGAAGAATATGATTGGTATCAATATGAACCGGGGGATTCCCTGCAAGCAGATACCAGCCTACCCAAACTACCTGTTTGGTCATTTGGCATCCGGGCTGGAAATGCTGGCTATTTGGGGGACTTAAATAATCAACAGCTTAACCCTTTCTTTGGTGGCTTTCATCCCGGAATTGGGGCTATGGCTACCCGGCATCTAAGTCGTATGTTTGAAACCTCCCTGGAATTTCACTATCTCGGATTCGGCGGAAGTGATGGCACCCGCAATTTTTCTGCAAGCGGACTGGAGTTTACCGGAAACATCACTTTTAACATTACCCGTTCGTTTTCCGGTGCAAAAGCGCTCCAAAGAAAACTCAATTTATATACTTTCTTAGGTACTGGCTTTCACTTCTTTTCCGCTACTGTTTCCGGAGGCACAGAAGTCATTTCTCCCGTTAAATCAACAGAACTCGTATTAGCCACAGGAATCACTGCCGGCTATCGCATCAGTCCGAAACTCGAAGCCGGGCTTATATTTTCCTATCGTTATTTAAACTCAGACCGCTTAGATGCCCTGGCCAATCCATTCACTGGAAATGACAGTTACACCCTGCTAGGCTTAATGGCAAGATTTCAAATTGCCAGACCCTCAGCCAAAGAGGAAGATATTGTTGCACGCCTTCGAAAAGAAATGCTGGCCTACATGACCAAAGATGGTGATGAAGACGGAGTACCAGATTACTTAGACAAGGACAATACCACGCCTGCTGGAATGGAAGTCGGCTCCAGAGGAACCGCCTTAGATACAGATGGAGATGGCATTCCCGATGCTCAGGATGCAGACCCCTTTACGCCCCAGGATACACCGGTAGATGAAAAAGGCATGCCCTCAGATCGGGATGGAGATGGAGTACCTGACTATCGAGATGCGGAACCCGACTCCGGCACGAAAGAAATCGTAAATTATCAGGGCAAAACCATTCAGAAAAAAGAGAAAAAATCCGTGGCTCCTCCCCCGCAGATGGAAGGAGATTTAATCAAAAGAGTTTTATCCGCTTGGAATCTCTCCCTCATTCGTTTTGCCCCGGGTAGCTTTCTAGTCGCGGAAAAATACTATCAAGGCTTATCCGAACTAGCCTTTATGATGCAGGCTCAACCCGACATGAAGGCAAAAGTTATTGGGCACACAGATACCCAGGGAAATGCCAAAACAAATGAGAAGCTGGCCATGAATCGAGCCCAGGAAATCATCCGAATTATGCAGGAGGTATATGGAATCCCGGCCAATCGTTTTCAGCCTGAAGCTGCAATTGACACACAGCCACTGAATCAGGGTGCTGCCCCACTTAAAGACCCCGGGGCAAACCGCCGTGTGGAAATACGCATCCTCCTCAACGGATCAGAGATAAAATAAATCCATCTCACTCAATTGTAAACATTTGGCTTTTACTTCCTGGAAAAAATCATTCATCTCGAGCTTTATATTTGTATTTTTACCCAAATTTTTACCATTTGAATACTCCCACCTCACCTGGAATGCCCTCAGAACAGCCAGAATTAGACATCCGGACAGTCATTCTATTTTTCAAAAGGCTAT
>JBEIHC010000083.1:0-12870 GCA_040381555.1 Bacteroidia bacterium | reverse complement strand
GAGCCAATTTCTTCCCGAAGTATCAAATATTCTGAATCGAGGAACTTCTGTTGTTGCTGAGAATTCAATAATCAGATAATCCTGGGCAGGATTGGGATAAACTTTCCACTGAGGAACATCGCTTTGTCCATCTCTGCCTGTCATATAAACGATTTCTGCTGAGGAGGAAACCGTGCACCCATTCGTGTCGGTGTATAGAATATGATAGGCACCCGATTGAGTGGGAGTATAGGTTTGTGTTGTTGCGCCAGGTAAGATATTGCCGTTGAAATACCATTGGTTCCCTGTAGGAGCTGAAGAGCTGAGTACTCCCCCAGCCCAAGTAATCACGGGTGCCACGGGTATGGGATGAACCAATACAGTGAAGGTATCTGCGCCCAAATTGCATCCATTTTCAGTAACCAATAATACCCAAGAACCCGAGTAAGGCAGAAAAGCAGTAGGCACAGAGGCGTTTTGCCCGGTCAGGTTCTGTCCTCCTGGCCCTGTCCATTGGTAAGTAGGACTGTTGCCAACACTGGGGCCATTCAATACCAAACTATCGCCAGCACAAATAGGACTATTCGAAGTTATCGCAATGGGTATCGGAACATTATACAATACAGTGGTGGTACCTGGGCTACTGAAACAAATACCGGATTTATACAAAAGGGTATATATGCCGGCGTGAGAACTGTTCACATTGTTTATCTGAGGATTGGCGGCACTAGAAGTATAGCCATTCGGGCCAGTCCATAAGAAGGAAGTTCCACTTACATTGGGTATTAAACTCAAAGTATCACCGGGGCAAATAGGACCATTATTGGAAGGTGTTGGAGCAATGGGAGCTCCCTGAATGTCGATATCTTGACCATTGTCAGATCCGGTAACAGGAGCGGGTAAACTACCCGTAATACGAATGCGATATAGAGTACCTGCAGGAGTGCCAAACGGAATCGGAAGTCGAATGGTTTGGGGAGAATTCCCTGTCACTGTGCCCATAGCTATCGGAGCTGCAAAACTGCCTGCAGCATCAGATAGTTCTGCCGTAAATACATTATTCCAGCGGAAGGGACCGGTAACCGTAAATGCGATATCCACTGAATCACCTGGGCAGACCGAAAGCGGACTCACCGACTGGGTAAGAATAGAGGCATTGAGTTGAATGCTATCCGTTATTCCCTGGCTGCTATTAAAGAAGGTTCCGCTGGCAGTAGTTTCTAACTTAACTGCACGCACCATATACCAAGATATACCATTATCGGGAACAGTATCAGTGAAGGTAGTTGCTGTTATCAGACTGGTATTCACCCGACTGTAAGGACCTAACTCAGCGGATGCTTTATATACATGATACCCTTGCACGCCCCCGGAAGAAGCTGTCCAGTTTAAGACCACATGATTCTGATTATTAAGGGAACTGGTCACCAGATTGGAAGGAGGATTTACATACACCATCCGAAGGGTAGGATCTCCCATCAGGGCAATGTGTATTTGTCTGGGGAAAGCTCCTGTAAAGTAAACATTTTGATTATTTTGGGAAATGCGTGCTCCGTACCCAATTGGTTCTCCCAAACCCATATGATGCACTTGCCAATGGGGTCTACCTGCCCAAAAGGAGTTGAGAGCTTGGCCAGATGCCAAAGGCGCCCGAAGGAAATTATTATCACTATCCCAATCTCCAAAGTAGGAACCGAATAGAGAAGTAAAAGCCGTTTGTACCGTATCTGACACAAAGCTGGCAGTAGAGCCTACCCCACCCGAGCTAGTATAGGAACCGGCACCACAGCCATAAGACCAGAGAAAATCTTGGGTATATAAATCGGGGAAATAATCTCCGGTAGTTACATTAGAAGAACCAACAAGCGGAGCAAAATTCCGGAATCCATTGGCAGCAAATGCTTCCCCACTGAAAGGACCAAAATTATCATCGATACGACCCCGTGTCTGAGGAATCCAAGCTCTACTTCTGAAATTATGATTATGCTCTAGATATTGTTTGAGTAAATCAGCTTCAGGTAGGGCAAAAGAATTCATGTTAGCTAAATCAATCCTGCCCAAATTCACATCCACATTAGAGGGAAGCGTGGATTCATCGAATTTCCCATCACTCGGAACATTGTGATTTTGAGGACGGGTGGCTCCTGTGGTATTGACGGAAACATCATTCCAGGTACCATCCATATCTCCGTAATACACATCAGCAGGCCAAGCTCCTTGATGATCGGGAATGTGTGCATCAGGGGCAATATCTCCGGAATAAGGCACAGGAACGCGACCAAAAAGAACGACAGTTTTGCTGCGGGTAGTATCAATATTCCAAGCATTTACAATCTGATTTTTAACGGTAGAAACAGGGTCGTTTCTATCTACATCAATTCGAAAAATCTCATACCCATCTCCCACAATATCTGTCAGAAAGCGATGAAATTCAGTCTGCATATTGGCAAGCACAGTGGTGTCCACTACCACAATGGCAATTCCCCGAAATTCATTCAATGGCGCTTCGATACCCGTATAAATAAATCCATAGGCAGAATAAGTAGGTTCTGTCCTATCGAAACGATACTCATAGGCATCCCCTACATTAATGGCATTTTCAGTGTATCCTGTAGCTGTGCCGGGTAGGTTGGTCACCAAACTCCACAAAGGCTGAGTTTTTAGTTTACGGTAAACGGTATAAGCAGTTGCAGTGGGAGAACCTGGCCAAGAGAAAGTAATCTGAGGAGGGGTAGTTTGCACTACGGCACTGACCTGAACGGTATAATCTGCGGTAGTTTGGGCAAAAAGGGAGGTGGAAAAAGTCCCCATCCATAAGCCCAATACACTAAATCCTAAAAGTAGAAAACGAAGCATAGAATTAGTAACTAAATATACTGTTTGAGGCAATTCTAAGTTAAAGTTAATAAAAATAGATGGATTAGAGATTGTAACAGGCTCAGTGGTTAAAAATAGAGGATTAGAGGATTTTTCCTCTAATAAATGAATAAAAAAAATCCATTTTGGCTTCCCAATTACTTGTCTACCAATGAATAGAGATTATACAGAAAAAATAGTAGAGATTAAACCTAACCCCGGCGGCAATCCAGTCTGACTTTGCTCTGATTGAACTCTATACAATCAGGAAAGTTGGGCCACAGCTATAGTGATTCTCCTAGAAGCTTCTACTAGCGTTGCTTCATCACAAGCAAAGGACAATCGGATATGTTTGTTAGTGCCAAAAGCTTCTCCCGAAACGACCGCTACTCCGACGCTATCTAACAGGTACAAGGCAAAATCTGCAGGAGTTTCAATTCGTTTTCCGGAGGGAGTCGTTTTTCCAAAAAGAGCAGAAATATCTGGATACAAATAAAAAGCTCCATCCGGTAAGATCATCCGGAACCCGGGAATATCTTTTAATAAATCGTAAAATAAATCTCTGCGTTTATGAAAGGCTTTTGTCATGGCATAAGAGGGTGCCAGATCCTCTGTCAATGCGGCCAATGCTGCTCGTTGAGCAATCGAACAAGCACCAGAAGTAACTTGACCCTGATATTTCTCACATAACTCAGCAATCCATTTGCTCGCCCCTAAAAAACCGATCCTCCAGCCCGTCATGGCATACCCTTTGGAAACGCCATTGATCGTAATGACTCTATCTGCTATCTCAGGAAAACTTCCAATACTTACATGGGGTTTTCCATAAGATATCAACTCATAAATTTCATCGGAGAGGATAAAAATTTGGGGATGTTTTTGGAGGACTTTTACCCATTCTTGAAATTCTTCCCGGGAGTAAGAAGACCCGGCAGGATTTGAGGGAGAGCTGAATATCAGCATTTTAGTTTTAGGCGTGATGGCAGCTTCCAACTGTTGGGCGGTCATCTTAAACTGTTGTTCAATTCCTGTTTCAACCAAAACAGAAGTCGCCTCTGCCATTTTTACCATTTCAGCGTAAGAAACCCAAAACGGAACAGGCATAATTACCTCATCCCCTGGATCTACTAAGGCCATAATGGCATTAAGAAGAGATTGTTTCGCACCTGTAGAAATAACCACACCAGAGGCTTCAATCGGTAGGTTATTAGCCGTTTTAAACCTCTGAGCAACAGCGGCTCGAAGTTCCGGAATACCTGCTACGGGAGGATAATGGGTAAAGCCCTCCGCTATCGCCTTATTTGCAGCGGCACGAATATGATCCGGTGTGTCAAAATCGGGTTCTCCTAAAGTGAGCCCAACGATGTCTTTTCCCTCAGCTTTTAGTTCCCTGACTCGTTTAGAAATCGCCAGTGTTTGAGATTCTTCCAGCGTATTGATGCGCAATGAGCCCTTCATAGATTCGAAATATCCGGCAAATATAGAAACAATTGAGGTTCAAAGCCCATATACCAGCCGGGGATAGATGCTCACCGGGAATGTTGCTTTTTTCATTTTCAGTCGGTTTCCGTACATTTGAACACATGAAAGAACTTATACAACAAGATCGCAAGGTGCTCCTTGTCGTTCTGGTAGCAGCCCTAGGATATTTTGTCGATATATATGATTTGGTATTATTCAGCATCATTCGCATTTCCAGCTTAAAATCCCTTGGGGTGGAAGGTCAGGCCTTAGAAGATGAAGGCGTATTCATCCTGAATATGCAAATGTTCGGTATGCTGGCAGGAGGAATTTTTTGGGGAATTCTGGGAGATAAAAAGGGGCGTCTGTCTGTTTTGTTTGGGTCAATCCTAATGTACTCATTGGCCAATATTGCCAATGCCTTTGTAACGGATGTTACTTCTTATGGAATCATTCGCTTCATTGCCGGAGTTGGCCTTGCCGGAGAACTTGGAGCCGGGATAACCCTAGTAAGCGAAATGATGAGCAAAGAAACTCGGGGACATGGCACCATGGTCGTCGTAACCATCGGCGCTGCTGGTGCTGTATTTGCCGGACTCCTTTCGAAATTAGTCACTTGGCAAACTGCCTATTTAATTGGAGGAGGATTAGGCATTGGGCTCCTACTGCTGAGGATTGGCGTAACAGAATCCGGCATGTTCAACAAACTCAAAGAAAAATCTGTCAGCCAAGGAAATTTCTTGATGCTCTTTACTCAGAAGGAAAGATTTTTTAATTTTCTCTATAGTATTTTGATTGGCGTTCCCATCTGGTACTGCGTAGGAATTCTCATCACCTTTTCACCCGAGATAGGGAAAGAATTGGGCATTGAAGGCGTCATCGATACCTCCACAGCAGTAATGTGTGCCTATGGAGGTCTTACCACCGGTGACTTCATCAGTGGGCTCCTTAGTCAGATTTTCAGAACCCGAAAAAAAATTGTTCAAATATTTATCTTCTTCACTCTGATAACCGTATTTCTAATGCTGTATTCGGGGATTAAAGATTTAACTTTTTTCTACTATTTCTGTTTTCAGTTGGGGCTAGCTTCAGGATATTGGGCAGTTTTTGTAACCATGGCATCTGAGAATTTCGGCACTAATATCCGGGCGACAGTTACCACCAGTGTTCCAAACTTTGTGCGGGGTGCTGTTGTACCCATTACTCTGGGATATAAATATTTGCAAGGAAGTTTTAGTAAAACAGATTCCGCTATGCTGGTTGGAATAATCTGCATTTCCATTGCCTGGTTTGCTTTGCGGGGACTTCGGGAAACCTGGGGAAGAGATTTGAATTATGAGGAAACAAATTAGTTAAACCTATAGAACAGGTGAAAGCAACTAAGTTGTCGGAAATGAAATTTGAGACTGTTTCTTCCAAAATTGGAATCTTTCCTCCCCAAAAAATACTGGGAATTTTAACACTTGCAGTAATCCTAGAAAGAGTTGCTACTTTGTTTTGGTACAATCTGCGATTTTCAGATAGTGATCAAACCATCCTTTGGGCAATGGCAAAGGATCTAATCAATGGAGAATACTATGGGCTTTGCTTTTATGGGCAATCCTATAATTCTGCCTTAGAAGCGTTTCTGGCAGTTCCCTTAATAGCAATCGGGCTTTCTTATCCTTTAAGTTTTGGACTCATAACGAATGCACTAGCCATTTTACCCTTCCTCCTACTTTCTAAAATCCTGATGAGGCGTCAAGGAATGGAGGCTGCGATGATTCCCCTTATCCTTGCCCTATTGTTACCTCCGGAATATCTAATGCTCACTTCTATATCCAGAGGTTTTGTAACAGGCATAGCTATTATGAGCATAGGATTATATTTAGCTACCTACCGAAATAGTCCGATTCCCTTATTGTTTGCAGGCATTATGACTCCGCTGGCAATATTCGCCAATCCGAATAGTTTGCTACTTACTCCTTTGTTCCTATTATGTATTGGCAAGGAAGAAAAAAAGTCTTATCTCTATTTACTTATAGGGGGGACAGTCGGAAGTATTATATTTTTATATAATAATTATTTTTATGGATTGCATCCTGAGCGGGCCTTTCATCCTGCTCCAGATATGAAATATAGCTTGGAGGCATTCTATTTTATTATACAGAATTTAGAAAACTACTTTCCTTTCCTTACTCCTGTAATTTGGAAAGTTGGATGGATTATTTTACCAATTTATATTTATCTACCCTTCAGGCTACTATACAAAGGATATTGGTTTAAAGGAATAATATTGGGGCTCTGTGTAGTCGGTATATTTATTTCATTCTTTTTGGTCAAGACAACCGACGCAACCAATTCTGTGTATTTTTCAGGAAGCAGAATGTACCTCAGCCTACCCTTATTATTAGCTTGGATGCTTGCAGAAAACTTCAGTAATTTGTTAACCTATCCACGCATTCAGAAATTATTTTGGGTAGGTATTTTTGCCTTGGCATTTAAAGTAATTGCTTTGCCTTTGTTTATTCGAGGGGCACATCAAGGAAGCAAAAATGCCATAGTACATGTTTTCAAACACAAAGAAATGGAACAACATTGCCAGCTTATCAATAGGATGGCAAAAATCAAAAACATTCAGGCTATTGTGGGCAATTCCGCTCAAAGTGCGAATCAACATTTGGCCTACGGATGTGCCTGTTTGCTGCCAGAATTCCCCTTGATAGTATTAAATGATTACGAACGGCGGCCTTGGTTGTTAGATAAGGCAAAAGAAACACAGGTAAAAATCATCTACGACTGTGACATAAAACGAGGATTAGGCCCTGGAAAGCAAGGCATTCCACTGCCTGAGTCCTATCCTCCTTTTATTTTTGGGCTGGAAAAACTACCGACTTCTGCAAGTCATTGACCTTATTTACCCTTTTTGAGTGGTTCTAAAGCCAATGTCAAAACTTCATCCATCCGTTCCACATAGAAAAACTCCAGATTTTTCAACGCATCATCCTTTATCTCTTCCACATCCTTCTGATTCTCTTTGCACATAATTATTTGACGAATGCCCGCTCTGGCAGCAGCCAACACTTTTTCCTTAATCCCACCAACAGGCAATACTTTCCCACGAAGAGTAATTTCGCCTGTCATTGCCATTCTAGATTTTACCAATCTCCCTGTCAATAAGGAGGTGATAGCCGTCAAAAGAGTTATCCCCGCAGAGGGACCATCTTTGGGTACGGCACCAGCTGGAATATGAATATGTACATCCCACTCAGTAAATGCCTCTTTGGGAATATTATGTTTAGCGGCAACTGATTTCAAATAGGTATAAGCAGCGGTGGCAGATTCTTTCATCACATCGCCTAATTGTCCGGTTAAGGTTAGTTTCCCAGTACCCGGCATTTTGACCGATTCAATATACAGAATATCGCCTCCTACTTGAGTCCAGGCTAACCCAATCACCACTCCAGGAACTTCAATTTTCTCCCAAGCATCTTGGTCAAAGCGTGCAGCACCCAAATAATGCTTTAAATTATCTTCTGTCACTTTTGCGCCGTCATTCTCATTGCCCACAATTTCTTTAGCTGCTACCCTGCACAAGCGAGCAATTTTCTGATTGAGATTTCGAACCCCTGATTCGCGGGTATAATTCTCTACCAATAATTTCAATGCCCCTGGGGAAATTTTGAGTTGATTGGTTTTCAAACCATGTGCTTCACGCTGCTGAGGAATCAAATGCTGCTTAGCGATTTGCACTTTTTCTTCTAGTGTATATCCATTTATTTCAATCAACTCCATCCGGTCACGCAAGGCTGGATGAATACTATCGAGAGAGTTGGCTGTAGCGATAAACATGATGGAGGACAAATCATAATCTACTTCTAGAAAATGATCATTAAAGGCATTATTCTGTGCAGGATCTAATACTTCGAGTAGAGCAGAAGAGGGATCGCCTCTGAAATCATTTCCTACTTTATCAATTTCATCCAGCATAAATACCGGATTCCCAGTCTTAGCCTTTTTTAATCCTTGTAAAATCCTACCCGGCATAGCGCCAATATAGGTTCTTCTATGCCCTCTTATTTCTGCTTCATCTCTTACTCCTCCTAAAGACATCCGCACAAAATCCCGCTTCAATGCACTGGCTATCGATTTCCCTAAAGAAGTCTTGCCTACCCCTGGAGGGCCATAAAAACACAAAATAGGGGCTTTCTGACTTCCATTTAATTTCAACACCGCGAGGTATTCTAGGATTCTATCTTTAACAGACTCCAAGCCATAATGATCTTCATCTAATACTTTTCGAGCAAAAGCCAAGTCGATTTCTTCTTTACGGAAATCATACCAAGGCAATTCCAGCATCCAATCGAGGTAATTCATTGCCACGGCATATTCTGGAGAATTAGGATGCAATCTCTGTAAGCGATTCCATTCTTTATCAAAAACTTCCCGAGCGGTTTTGGACATGGACTTCTTATCTGCTCTTCGTTTGAGTTCATCCATTTCTTGCTCTAAACCTTCTTCCCCTAATTCATCCTGAATGGCTTTAATTTGTTGACGGAGAATATAATCCCTCTGTTGTTTATCCAGATCGGTTTTAACCTTAGACTGAATTTCTTCGGAGAGTTCCAGTACATGGAGTTCTTTATTTAAGTACTCTAACACTTTACCAGCTCGCTCCAAGAGGTTGTTTGTTTCTAAAATACCTTGTTTATCTAAAACGGAAAGATTTAGGTGAGAGGAAATGAAATTTACCAGAAACCGAAAGCTATTGATATTCTGCAAGGCAATATTGGCATCGGTTGGAAGATTGGGAGAAAGTTCAATCACGCGCATGGCTTCCTTTTTCAGAGAAATAGACATCGCTTTTGCTGCCGAGCTATCCGGAAAAACATCGGCTACCTTTTTGACGCTAGCTTTTAGGTAAGGTTCCTGTTGTACGAATGAATCTACCTCAAATCGGCTTCTGCCCTGAATAACTGCGGTAATACTGCCATCAGGCATTTTGAGCATCTTCAGAATATTGGCTACAGTTCCGGTAGGAAATAAATCACCTGGCTCTGGGTTTTCAATGCTCATATTCTTTTGAGCCACCACTCCAATCAAACGAGTCTTTCCGGCATAAGCATCTTTCACGAGTTGAATGCTTTTATCCCTTCCTACAGTAATGGGAATAACAACACCCGGAAACAATACTGTATTTTTCAGTGGGAGTATGGACAACTGTTCTGGGAGTTCTTCCATATCCAATTTTTTCTCTTCCGCATCATTCAATACTGGAATCTCTGTTTCTATGAGTGTTTCTGACAAATTAATTAATGACATAGTGTCTTTTTTAATGGCAAAACGGCACAACCGCAGTTCGAATGTAATCAGTATGTCCGAATTTTAGTTGTTGGATAATTAATGCCAAAGATAGTGCCACGGAATAAAAGAACTCTATTTTCACAGGCAAAAAACCTGTAAGAAATCTGTTTTTCCGCTAAATCAAACTCTTATACCTTGACAGTCAAGAGAGAAGAAAAAAATAGTCTTATCAAAATTAAATTTGTTCAGGATATTTCAGGTTATGTGAACGAATCACAGCAGTTTTTCCCATCCTTATTGTAAATTTGCAGTTGAAAAGCCTATGAGAGAGTTAAAAGACATTATCACAGTAGCAGGATTACCCGGGTTGTATCGGATTGTAAAGCCCACTACAAACGGGGTACTAGTTGAATCCTTAAGTCCGGATCAAAAACGACTGGTAATGAATCAGAACAAACCAGTTTCCAAACTGGAAGACATTTCGATTTATACCCAAACAGATACAGCTCCATTAGCAGATATCTTAAAGAAAGCTGAAGAGTTGTACGGCAAAGAATTACCTGTTAATGCTAAATCAGATGATGCAGATTTAAAAGATTTTATGGAAAAAATCCTACCTGAATTTGATCGTGAAAGGGTGTATCCATCCAATATAAAAAAACTTGTTGCTTGGTATCAAATCTTGATTGAATTGCCAGAAGAAGCCCCGGCACCAGAAGTCTAAGGCACTCTGAATCCCCCTTAAATCTTTGTACCCATGTGGCATTTGATTTCCAGGTTTATATTAAGAAACCGCATCTTATTGCTGCTGGTAACAGGCGTGCTGACCCTGTTCATGACCTGGATGGCTACTCGCACAGAGTTGAGCCACGATTTTGCCAAAGTCATTCCTGCCGATGATCAGGATTATAAAGATTACCTGGAATTTAAGAACGAATTTGGCGAAGATGGGAATGTTTTAATTGTCGGAATCGAAAGTGAAAACCTTTTCCGTAAAGACATTTATAAAGGAATTTATGTCCTCACCGAGGTTATTAAAACTCTGGAAGGGGTGGAACAAGTCATCAGCCTTACCCACCTATATCAGTTAACCCGAGATGACTCGGTAAGAAGATTTGAATTCTCCATGATATCGCCTGCATTTCCGGTCACTCAATCGGAAATGGATAGCGTAAGAAATTTAATTATTTCCCAACCGCTTTACAGGGATTTATTATTAAATGAGAATCTCAATGCTTCTGTTTTGGCAGTTACCATTAGCCGAAGCAAATTGGATTCTAAAGATAAAATCCGAATTGTACAAAAAATCAAAGAACAGGTAGAAGGATTTGCCCGCAAACATAGAGTTTCAGTACATTTTTCAGGATTACCCTACATTCGGGCCTATACTTCTGAAAAAATCCCCAAAGAACTCAGTGTATTCCTATTTCTAGCGGTGATCGTCACCACTATCAGCTTGTTTTTATTCTTTAGATCTTTTTATGCCGTAGTATTCCCGCTGATTCTGTTATTTCTGAGTATTGTTTGGTCAATGGGATTAATAGCCTTGCTGGGGTATAAAATGACTTTACTCACCGGATTAATTCCACCTTTGATTGTGGTGATTGGCATACCGAACTCGGTTTATCTAATTTCAAAATACCATAGTGAGTATCGACGCTGCAAGAATAAAATCAAGGCACTCGTCAATGTCATTCACAAAATTGGCATCGTAACCCTCATGATCAATGCCAATACAGCGGTTGGCTTTCTTACCCTGTATTTTACAGCAGTGGTGCCCCTGCAGGAATTTGGGCTTATTGCATGCCTCGCCACCATGGTAACCTATGTCATTTCCATCATTTTGATACCAGGGGTATTTTCCCTTTTACCCCCTCCTACCGAGGCCAATACCAAACACTTGGATGCAAAATTTATCCGAGGATTTATACAAACCCTAAAAAACTGGGTAGAAAAAAGAAGACCGGTGATTTATGGATTAACTGCTGTATTTACGATTCTATCTATATGGGGTTTGTTTAAACTTCAGGCCATTTCATTTATGGTGGATGACCTGCCGGAGAAAGATCAAATTTATACCGACTTAAGATTTCTAGAAAGTAATTTCAAAGGGGTTATGCCTTTTGAAATCGTGGTGGACACCCGAAAAAAAGGAGGCTTGAATAAAACGTCAAAACTTCGTCAGATAGAAGAACTTCAACTCAAGCTAGAATCCTATCCAGAGATATCCAAAACCCGGAGTGTGGTAGACATCTACAAAACAGCCCGAATGGCTTACTATTACAATAACCCAGAAGAATATAAACTACCAAGTAAAGCTGAGCTATCATTTATTCTGAGTTATTATCGTAAACAAACAGGCAGTAGAAATCGAAAAAACATTCTGAACTCAGTAGTTGACTCCACCTTTTCTAAAACCAGAATCAGTGGAAACATTCAGGATATTGGCTCCATCCGGATGAAAGGCTTGATGGATTCCATTCAGACGGATGTAAACAACATATTAGGCGAGAACTCCGAAACCAGCGATTTCAAAACGGTCATAACCGGCACCACTAAAATATTCATTAAGGCAAATCAATATTTGGTAGATAATTTATTTTGGAGTCTGATTGCCACTTTTATTTTGATTGCCTTGCAAATGTATTTTCTATTTCGATCCTGGAAGGTAATGCTGATAAGTATGATGGCCAACTTGATTCCTTTGTTGATGATAGGTGGGGTCATGGGCTTTTTTGCGATACCCTTAAAACCATCCACTGTACTAATTTTCGGAATTGCTTTTGGTATTGCCATAGACAACACCATTCATTATCTAGCAAAATACAGGCAGGATAGAAAAATGGGCTTAAGCGTTAAAGATTCGGTAATGATGAGCTTAGATGACACGGGACAAGGTATTATTTATACGAGTTTAATATTGCTTTGTGGTTTCAGTATTTTTATGGCTTCCTCATTTGGCGGAACTATTGCCTTAGGGGTATTAACTTCAATGACCCTGTTTATTGCCATGTTCTCCAATTTATTGTTTTTGCCTTCTATGGTCATTTCGATGAACATCCAGGAAAATGCCCAAAACAAATGGATTGATGAGTACAATGAGAATGACGATTAAGATAAGGAAAATCAGCCTGTAATTTTTGCTTGGTGTAAGCGCAGCTTGGTGCAAGCGCAGCTTGGTGCAAGCGCAGCTTGGTGTAAGCGCAGCTTGGTGTAAGCGCAGCTTGGTGCAAGCGCAGCTTAGGGTAAGCGCAGCTTGGTGCAAGCGCAGCTTGGTGTAAGCGCAGCTTG